>JBHLQA010000116.1:0-8599 GCA_048885285.1 Candidatus Odinarchaeota archaeon | reverse complement strand
TCTTTCATCTGTTGGTTTTACTGGTCGGATTTTAATTATTTTTCGATTTTTAAGATTTAAAGTAGTTTCATATTTTTCTGGATAAATACTTATTCTCCCATCAATCGAGATTGGTAATTTTTGGTCTGAATAAATATATTTCCATTTTTTCGCATGTTCAAGTAGTTCTTCTCTAAAATCAGGATGTGCTATGTTTATCATTTCAAGAACTCTTTCTCTAATACTTTTTCCATATAGAGATGCTATACCCCATTCAGTTACTACATAGTGAATATCTCCTCTAGTAATTACTACTCCTGAACCAGGTTGAAGACAAGGAACTATTCGAGAAACCACTGTGCCATCTTTTAACTTTACAGTAGAAGGTAAAGTCATAATTGGTTTACCATCAATCGATCTACCCGCACCTCTAATAAAATCTACTTGACCACCAATTCCACTATAAAAACGATACCCTATAGAATCTGAATTAACTTGTCCAGTGAGATCAACACTTAACGCAGCATTTATAGCTACTTGTTTTTTATTTTGACTTATTATAGATGGATTATTGGTATAATCACATGGATGGAATTCCACCATAGGGTTATCGTCAACAAAATCATATAGCTTCTTAGAACCCATAACAAATGAGCATATAATCTTATCTTTATGTAAAGTTTTTTTTTTACAAGTAACTACTCCGTTTTCTACCAAATCTACAATTCCATCGGAAAATACTTCACTGTGAACTCCTAAATCTTTTTTTTCCATTAATTCTTGAGTAACTGCGTTAGGAATTTGTCCAATTCCCATTTGAATAGTTGATTCATCTTCAACTAAGGAAGCGACAAATTTAGCTATTCTCTTAGAAGTATCATCAAGTTTACCGTAATTAAATTCAATTATTTCATGATCACTCACTACAAATGCATCAATATCATTCATATGAATAAATGAATCTCCCAAAGTGCGGGGCATTTTTGGATTAATCTCTGCCACCACATAATCCGCTGATTCTGCAATAGGCTTAACAATGTCAACATTGATTCCAAAACTACAAAAACCATAACGATCTGGTGGACTAACTTGGATTAAAGCAGTATCTAAATGCATTCTTCCAGATTTGAATAATTTTGGAATCTCAGAAAGAAGCATTGGAGTATAATCTGCTTGACCGGCATCAACATATTTACGTAATGATTTTCCAATGAAAAATGCATTATGTCTGAATAAATCTTCTATACCGCCAGCGGTTTCATAATAATCTAAATCACTTAGACTAAGAAAATGTAATATCTCAACATCTGGAAGTTCTAATCCAAGATCAATCAATTTTTTGGTAAGATCGATAGGTTCAGAACAACCAGAATCGATAAAAATCCGAACACCTGGTTTAATGTAATTTTTAATGGCATACTCTAAAGATACTTTTTTCTCTTGATATTGCTTTAGCAAATTAGAAATATCTTGATTAGGTTTATATGACATAAAACCACCTAACAAATTTTAAATTTGATTAACGTAATTTTTTTTGAATTTTAAATATTTATTTAATCTGTATATAGTCATTTATTTCAAAGAAAAACATAAACATAATGATCATATCTTATTTATTGTTTTTTATCATTAATTATAATTAATAGCTATTAGTTGATATAGGACAAAATTGCATTTTGGAGATAAATAAACAATAATAAATATTTAATTTCTTTCTAGAACATATATTTTTAAAAAAAAAGATTTTCCTCGATTTTATATGGCAAAAGATAAAGTAGATATTGAAGATTTAGAGGCTTTCATCGATGGTTTGAAGGATTCATTTGATACATTAGAACATATAGACCCTACACAAGCAAAAGGGTTTCAATCACAAATGGCAAAAGCAATTTCAGATTTAAGATCAAAACGAGCAGCAATAATCGAACCAATCCCAGAACATATAGGACACTTTACTAAATTAGACCTTAAAAATCTATTATTAAAGGAATTAGAATCTTTACAGAACCATTTAGATTCAGCGGATTACAATTATAGAAGAAAATTTGAATTAGTAAAAAAAATTGCTTTATTACGGGAGCAAGTAAATAGTATGTAATTATACTACTTTTTGTTTTTTCAAGACTTTTTTGAGGATTATAAAATGTTAATAGATATCCATTGTCATGCTAATCTCTATTTGGTAATTGATGAGATTATCGAGGAAGCAAAAAATGCTGGAATTGGAAAAATTATCTCTGTTGGAATGAGTGTAATTAGCATAAAACGGATTTTAGAGATTTCTGATAAATATGATATTATATATCCTGCATTAGGCATTCATCCTGAAGAAGTGAAAATAAATAGAGAACTAGAAAAACAATTAGATTCGGTAATTAACATAATAAAAAAAAATAAAGAAAAAATTTGTGCTATAGGAGAGATTGGTTTAGATCATCATTTTATTAAAGAAAAAGAGTTTTATCCATTTCAAAAGAAAGTTTTTGAAAAAATGCTCTCATTAGCGCAAGAATTAAAATTGCCTGTTAATCTACATACTAAAGGTGCAGAAAAGACCGTGTTTGACATTCTTCCATCATACTCAATTCCAAATATAAATATTCATTGGTATACTGGTCCTGAACAATATTTAAATATTGGAATAGATAGAGGTTATTATTTTTCAATTACTCCCGCAATTAATTATTCACCAGCAGTAAAAAAAACTGTAGAAAAAGTTGAAAAAGAATTTCTTTTGCTTGAAAGTGATGGTCCTGTTAAATATTCCGGAAAAATTGGCACTCCAGCAATGATTAGAGAGGGTTTAAATACAATCTCAAAGATAAAAAAATTAGATTCTAAAGAATTAGAATTACAAATAGAAAACAATACCCAAAAAATTTTCCCTAGAATTTTTTAACAACTTTAAAACCATACTCAAATTCAACTTAATGATAATTAGAATATATAGAATTAGATTTTTCAGCAATAATAAATATATGATGTTCCGGGACTGCTGGCTCATCTATGCCAACATATTTAGTTTCAATTACAGTAAAACCATATGATTTAAGAAGAGTCTCCCATGCTTTAATTTTAAGAAAATTAAGTGGAACATTTATATCTTCATCACCAATCACTCGATTAAAAAACCAATCAATAAAACTATTAATTATCATGATATTCTCTTTCTCAATATAGCTTTCTTTAATTACTAAGCGTCTTTTAGTAACTCTCGCTGCTTCATGCAATAAATGTTCAGGATTACTTGCATGATGCAAAACACAATAGAAAATAGTAGTATCTACTTCTTCATTAGCAATAGGTAGAGGATCTTTGGGATTAAATATTATAATTGGAAGATCTGTATAGTTATAATCAATTACATCAACCAATAAAACCTCTTTTTTAAGCTGTTTCTGAATTTCTAAAGCTAAAAGACCATTTCCCGCACCCAGATCGAGTATTTTATCTCCTACAATATAATTTTTAATATTTTCAAACCTCATTTTAGCAAATTTGAATTCTTGAGACTTAATCTCTTTATCTCTATCCACATGCTTTCTAATAAAATTTCGCAAACTCTCTTCCACTTCTATTAATGGCTTTCCATTTTTTAAACCTTTAGTAATAGTTTTATTCACATAAAACCAAAAAGCATTTCTTTGAAAAGAATTAGTTCCTGCATTTTTCATAGCATCCAATAATGAACTCTTTATATTTTCGCGAAATTGCTTACTTTCTTTATCTTTTCCAGAAAATATTGGAGAAATAATACTTTCTACCTTAGAAAGATCGTTTTGATTATTGGATTTATTAAATTCGATAACGATTTTTTGAGTCATGTTTAAATATTTGTTTTAATTATATTATAATAAGTGAGTATTTACTCACTTATAAACTTTATGAGTAATTGCTCATTTATTATAATTATTATGTCTTCTAAAAAATTTTCACGAAATAAACAAGAAAAAATAGATATGATTTATAAAACATTTTTCACACTAATTTTAAAAAGAGGATATCATAAAACAAGCACCAATCATGTAGCAAAATCAGCTAATGTTAGTATAGGTACGATATATAAATATTTCCCTAAAGGGAAAGAAGATATAATAAGAAAATATTTTGACGAGTCAATGAAAAATTTTTTCGAAAGAATAGATCTAATAAGCATTAACGATGAGAATATAAGAGAATTTCTTAATCATTTTATTTTAGCATTATATAAAAATCATCTTGAAAACAAAGGATACATAATAGCATTTAGATCCGCTATCCAATCTGAAAAAAATCTACTTAATTCACAAAAAGAAAAAGTTTTTACTTTTTTCAAAGATATGGCACAGAAATTAAGGAAAATAAATGAAAGCTTTAAACAAATACCTGAGAATAAATTGGTCGAAATGTTTATCTTTGTTTATAATCTTATCAATGCGATTTTATATCATCATTTATCTATAATGGAATTGTTTGATACTGATGAAAAAATTGTTGATTTTCTTTCAAACTTAGTTATTTTTTCTTTGAATTATTTACGTGAAAACTAAATTTATGTTATAAAAAGGGATTATTTAATTTTCAGTTTCCTTCCATCTTGTTAATTATTTCTTGAGGTAAGTCTCCTCTGCTTTTCATGCGCTCTAGCATATCTTTTACCTCAGGGATAGTATTTCCATATATATGAAGAGAATTACTAAAATCCAAATAATGACCAATTCCAACTCCTAATTGTTCTGCGACAAATTTTTGAATTCTAATCATTCCATTTACATTAGCTTCCCAGGCTCTAAAAAGATCTCTACTTCGCCATGTTGTTTGCATTATTAACTTCCCTTCTTTTATACGCATATAAATTCGTTGCAAGCAAGGAGGATCTACATGAAAGGGGTCTATCAAGGGTCTCCATGTTATTGCCTGTGCTCGACGACTATATGGTTTTTCTTTTAATTTCTGTATAATATATTCAATTTGATTGATTCTCGGAAAATTCAGAATCCCTAATGGCATTTGCTTTATCCCCATTTTTTGCGAAATACTTTTATCTAATTCAAATTCCACACCATTCTTTAATTTCCATATAGCTTTATCTTCTGAATAGTGGATCATTTCTGCTTTAATTAACTTCTGATGTTTTTTAACAAACTCACTTTCAATAAAATCCACATCATAATATGTGTGGATTGTATCCTCAAGAGCATAAGGAGCATAATTAAAAATTCTATCATGATAAGAATATGGAAAACTTACTCCAGACTTATATAAATAATGATCATTTATTCCATCCAAAATCTCTTCAATATAACCACTTTGAATCGATCCTATTAAATAAGTATCGGCAATACAGCCATATATTTCATAAGAATTGCCAAATTTAGATTTTATTGTCAGAGTTTTATCTTTTCGCATTATAGGACTGCTGAAAGGATCTTTTATTTCTATTAAAACCGAAGCATCCTTAGAAGGAGGATCTTCTGGGTTATCATATTCAGTTTTAATATCATCACCATTATATAATACTTGACCCAAAGCCGACAACCAAGCATCTCGAACATTATTTTTTGAAATATAAAACACTTTAGCCATTTTGAACAATATAAAAAGATTATTTTGTTATTTATTGATAGGGATATTTACTATTTACAATATTAGAATATATTTGTTAAAATTTTAATAAAAAATTATTGAGTTTATTGGAATTATTAGTTTATTTAAATCTTTTTTTATAAATTCAATCTATTTTAGATTTTCAAAACATTTATTATATCAGAATTGACATTATCTTAATATATGACTTTACTTTTTATATAACTGAATTGGTTTTAAAGAAAAAAAATAAGAAGTATTAATCTAAAAACAGACTATAGGTTGAAGTATAATGGGTGACGACGAAGAGAAAAAGAAAAAAAGTAAAATGGGAAAGAAAATAAAGAAAGGTTTTGCAAAAGGCTTAGGAAAATTGGTGGAAGGAGTAACAGGATCAGAAGCAGCAGGCAAAGGTGTAAAAAAGGCTGTTAAATCTGGAAGTTTGAAGAAGGGGATAAAAAAAGGGATGAAAGAAGCAAAAGAGGATGATTAACTTAAATTTAAATATAAAAATTCTTATCTAATTTTTTTATTTTTTATTATAATCAAATTTTTAATTATCAATTCATATTAAATTTATAGAATATATAAAAAGAAAGGAGTATCTTTAAAAATGAAGTTAAATCTCGAATTTTCTCCGCCTTTTAATGAAGTTACTAAAAAATTGTTCGATATTCTTGAATTTGATAAAGAATTGACTTTAAATGAATTAATTGATTACTTTGGGCAGAAATATAGTAATAAATTTATTGATTTAATCTGGGAAAAAGGAGAAAAGGGAAATTTTAACAAGCTTCTTTCGATTATTATCAATGGGAGGAGCTATCGTCATGACAAGTTTTTAGAAACAGTATTGAAAGATGGAGATCAAATTGTTTTCATTTATGTTTATTTTGGAGGATAAAAATTATTAATTTCTTATTGGCATTCTTTAACATTTAATGACTTTAAATCAAAAATGTTAACCACATTCCAAATCCGGTCAATAATGGATTTAAAATATTATCAGAAATATTTTTTGCAAAAGCATCAACTAATAAAAATAAAACAGTAGCAATCAAACTCATATAAAATATTTTTTCAATACCTATTTGTAACCAAGGATTATATATTATAGAAATTAAAATCACTATTATAAAAGTAGTAAAACCCCCTGCGATAAATCCCTCGACTGTTTTTTTGGAATTGGTTATCAGTTTGTGTCTTCCATATCTTTTTCCTATTAAACATGCTACAGCATCCGCGCCTGTTGTTATTAGTGCAACTGAAGCGAAAATAGGAAAAGGTGCAAAAAGAAATGGAATAAAAGATAATACTAAAGGAGTAGAGGCTATAAATGTATTTAGTTCACTTTGTTTCATGTCTCGATACCAGCGTTTAGCCCAATTAGGGAGCATATAAAATTTATTTAATCGCGCTAAGTCAGCAACTTGAAACATTATGACAAATCCAAATCCTACAGTAATTATCAACCAATAAGAAAAACTATAATTATCTAACCCCCATTGAGATAAAATACCCAAATCATCAAGGAAAGTTCCTAATGTCCAAAAAAAAAAAATCACAAAACACGTAAATAGGTGTAGTAATTTACGACCAACCTCAGATTTTAAATTATCTTGCCAATTATTATTAAATTCTTCACAAAATTTATTATAATCCCGCTCAGCCATAATTTTAGGATTTCTTTTTGAAATAATAGTATTATATATTAAGGTAAGAAACCAAACACCCATTTCAACTAGAAAAAAGGTGGAGGTAAATATCCATAAATAATTTAATGAATTTTGACTCAAATTTGGTGAATGAAAGTTATAGATATAGGGATATAAAACTCCTGCTAAAAAAAATAATGAAGCGATTAAAAGTTCATTAGTAAATAAATGATTTTCAATCTTTTCCTTCCTCTCTTTAATGGTATAAACTAAGGTTATAATAAAATATCCAATAAAAATTATGCTTGTAGGTAAAAAGTACATATTGTTAACCTTTAAAGCTGAATGATTTAAAAATTTTTACTGCCTTAAAATAGGACTTTATGTTTTATACCCATTGAACTATAATGGAAAAAAAATTAAAATTGAAAAAAAATCTGATGAATATAAATGATATGCTTAGACCAATGGGAATTAGGAGATTGTCCGATACTTTGATTGGTTTGTTTGTTAAAATGTCAAACAAAAAAAAAAAAATACAAAAGATTAAAGACCAAAATAACCCGATAAAAAAAAAACTGATAATAAAAGTTGTAATTGTTCCCGCTAGAGTTCCTTCCCACGTTTTATCTCGGTTCCAAGAAATATGATTTTTTCCTATTCTTATACCAATTTGACTCGTCATCAAATCGCCAATAGAACTTATACCTAAAATAGCAAGAAATATCATTGGAGGACAAATAAAGGCAGCAAACATCTGACCAATCGTAAAATAAAGATAAGTCCCATAATTTTCTTGTTCCTCCTTTGAAAGATAAACTTTAGAAAAAAAATTAAAAGGGAAAGAAATAAAATGAGATTTTCTTGTGAACTCATTAGCAAGCATAAATAGATTTAAAATATAAAAAATGACGAAAAGTAGATAATAAAACCATCCTAATGAAAAAAGAATATCTGCAATTGAATTTGGTGTACTTAGAATTTTGAAATATAATAAAATCATATTATTATCTTCAGGGATCATTCCTTTTGAGCTTCCAGTAAAATAGTTGGCAAGTACTAAACCAATATACCATGCAATTAGAAAACAAATAAAAATTAAAACATGATTAGACTTTCGAAGGATATCTCTTTTATATTTACTTAAGTTGGCGTTTTTTCTAATTATTTTTTGTTTATATTTAGATAAATCTTTATTAAATATGTTTTTAACTAAAAAAAACAATCCAGTACTGAAAATAATTAAGATACCTATAGTTAGTATGGGAATCCCAAAAACAAATAACCAAAAAGGTATAAAAAATAGACGAAGTGCGGGATCCTGATTCATTAATACCAACATCATAGCTATATTAAAAAAAACAAAAAATGTAGCCCCAAATCCAAGTAAATTATTCAGA
>JBHLQA010000115.1:0-8683 GCA_048885285.1 Candidatus Odinarchaeota archaeon | reverse complement strand
GACCAGACAAGGAATTGGATATGAAACGATTCTTATTAATATTACACTAGGCGTATTGACCTATTTTTTTATCGCTGGTTCTGGAATGATCATAAATGATATATATGATGTTGAGATTGATAAAATAAATAGACCAGATCGACCTATTCCTAGTGGTGCTATAACATTACTTCAAGCAAAATACTTATTTCTAGGTGTTTTTATTTTAGGGATAATTATTTCGATTATTCATAGTATCATTTTTAATTTATTGTTTGTAAATGTAATTCTAGCAATATTTTTTGGTTTTATAGGCTGGGTATATGCAAAATGGGGGAAAAAAAGCGGTTTTTTCGGAAATATAATTGTAAGTATCTCTTTTTCTATTGGTTTTATTTATGGAGCAATTTTGAATAGCTCAATAATTCCTATATATATATATTTCTTCTTTTTAAATAGTATTTTTGGCTTACTATCTCGAGAAATTATAAAGGGTTGCGAAGATATAGAGGGAGATAAAGAACTGGGGGTTAATACTCTAGCTATTAAATTAGGCTTAAAAAAAACACCTTACATCTCTATGATTTGCGCATTTTTATCTATACTATTCTTTATACTTGCAGCATTCACAGACTTAATTAATCGTCTAGCTTTTTCAATTTCAATGATTTTTGGTATAGTTGTAGTATTATATGCGGCATTGTTAATGCCTAAAAAGAATTTAGAAAAAAAAGATTTCTCAAAAATTAGTTTATTATTAAAAATAGCTATGCTTTTAGGGTTAATTGCAATTCTTTTAGCTAGTATTAATTTTTAAATATATGTATCTTTACTTTCTTCCGAATTTTTTTAAAAATTGAATAATATCATTAAAATTCTTACTAATTATTAATTTTTTTATGATTTTTTTATCATTTGAATTCATAATAATAATAGGAAGTGTTTCTATCAAAGATCTTACTTGAGTTAATCCTAAGTATTTTCTTGTATATTCCGCATTAGAATATTTATAAGTTGTTAGAAATTCACTATCTAATTTTTTTCTAAATATTTCCAAAATAAAATTAAAGTAATTCTTCAATAAAATTTGATCTTCTTTATTGATTGTTGGTTCTAAAAAAAGCTGAATTGGATGAGTTCTGTATGTATTTCCCGATACATAAATCCCATTAACTCCAAAATTCTCAGAGATGAGTCCTAATCCAACTCTCCCAGTATATGACCCCGTATCAACAGTTCGAACATATAAAATATTACATTCGATTTTTTTTTTTAATAAATCATTAATATGAAGAATCTCCTTTTTATATTCGTTATTTTGATAATTATTAGCATCTATTACTTCGATTTCATTATTCCCTTCATTATTAGCAACATCTGTATTTAATAAATAATAACTAACCTTTAAGGGTATTTGAGTATAATATTCTTTAAGAAACTCATCAAACTCAGAACCCGCACGAAATTTAAATTCTGGTTTAAGAATATATCGTTTTTCAAATATAACATTTTTCTTTTTAATTTTAATCCCATCAAATTTTACATTTTCGACCTTAGGTATATCTTTCCTAATAAAGAAACCAATACAAATATTTGTTCCTGTGAATTCAAATATTTTTGTTTCAAAGATAGTCATTTTTTCTATATTATAATATTTTAAGAAATCTTTACGAAATTTATTTGAAACAGATGCTCCATATAAGAAATTTGATGGAATAATGTAAATTAAATTTTCTATTCCTTTTCTTAAATCATTCATCATAGCGATTTGGTATAAATCTTGATACCCTTCATTTCTACCCTGAAATAATTCTAAGTATTTTTGAGTTTCGCTATGCTTTCTAATATATCCTAAATAGAGATATGGTGGATTTGTAATGTGGAACAATGGGAAATGAACTCTATTCATAAATTCTGGAAAAGAATGTAAATTGTTTCTTAATTGAATGTTCATTTTAGCTATTTTTGAAGGTATACCATGTTTTTCAGCATTTTTAATGCATTTTCTTACCATCTCTGGTTGAATATCAAATAAAAAAATATGTTCCATAAAAAAGGCAGTTCTCTTTTCAATGGAAATTGAATCTAATATTGGTAAGATTAAATTTCCTTCTCCAGCGTATAAATCAATCCATGAATGTTCCCAAAGTTTTGATTTTATTTCGGGAAATATGTAATTGAAGAAAATATCTCTTGAAGTTAAATGAACTCCTAAAGATCTTCGACGTTTATTATCTTCCATTTATTGTGTTATATCTCCGTTTTACAATTGAATCTCTTGAACTCATAGATAATTTTATTAATAACTTAATTTCAATTTAAATTTATGATTAATTGGATTATAATGATATTTTATTAACTATATACTTTAGGGTATCTAAATCTTGAACAAATTGCGGTTCTACCACGATTGGTTAATATGAGCAGTACACACATTTTCTATTAAATATTAAATACTTAATTTTTTATAAAAAACGAGTTTGCATCACAATGGAAATTAAACTTAACAAACTTATTCTTTTTGATAATGAGTTTCGCTTTTAAGACTCAAAGGAAGATAATAATTCCTTTTTTTCCCAATCCAGTTTCCAATAAACCCTCCAATCGTTAAAAGAGTTATAAAATTAATTATATTCAGGTAAATCCACCAGGATCCAAGACTAACTAGTAATCTACTTATACCTATAAGTCCGTAAAGTAAACACAATCCAAATCCAATTGGAGTGATTCCTAATAATATGTAAACCGCTTTATTAATCTTTATATTTGGTTTTATACGTATATAATAAGCAATTCCTAATACTATTCCAAATATAATTTCAATAATAATTATTCGTACAAAGTTGCTCTGTAAGAAAAAATAAGAAAAAAATCCTGAAACAACAATGGAGATAGCTGTTAGTATCCATAATGGTTTCCACCAACGTGGTTTTAAGGATTCTATATAATCTTCTTGTTCATTTAAATCTTTTTTATTATCGTTCTCCATCGACCTCTAATGATTAGGAAGTAAAATGTCTATTTAAATCTTCGGTTAGATCTTTATTTATTGTAGAGATAAGTCTATTGATAAATTAAATGATTCCAATTCATTTTCTTGAGAAAATTAAATAAAAAAAAACTATAATTTAGATTTATATTTTTCAGCTTTATAGATTCTGTAGAAGTCTTCAATCGTACTTAGCGCAACTAAAGCTATTATTAAACCAGCTATTCCTCTAAAAATGGCATAATATTCAGTCGAAATTCCAATATTGATAAGAGTATCTGTGTCACTATCAATAAATAAAATTGGGAATATTTCTGGTCTATTCATCATCAAAACTATCACAGATATAGAAGCTAGTTTAACGCTAATTGTAATTCCATGAAGAATTTGGTGCGTAACCATTTGTCTATTTCCAATTATCCCTCGATTTAAATCTAAGATACTTTCAATTAAGATGAATATACCTGCAAATTGAAGGTAAGAAAGAAATTCAGGATCGATTAGCATTCTTACTACGGGAATAGGAAATATTATTAAGAATATTCCACCAATTATTCCTATAAATCCACCAATGATTACTCCTACAGGTTTTATATATGGTCTTAACGGTTTTTTCTTTATTTCTGAAATCGGAATCCCTTTTTCCCTTGCGATCTCCAAGCGTTGTTTTTCTTCCTCCCGGGTCTTCTTTGATTTTAAATCTTCAGGAAAATAACCTTCCATCGATAATGCAACAAAGATTATGGTAATTATGGCAAAAGCTGAAAGACAACCAATCTGTATTCCTTGAATAATATTTACGAAGAATTCACCGATATTGACATTCCCAAAAATAATATCTATCACCTGTGAACCGATTGAAATTCCAATTATCACAACAAAAACAATTCCTAACACTTTTAAATAACTTGGCCATAATTCCTCTGTAATATAATACTTTGGAGTACCTCGACGTTTGTATTCTTTAGCAATATTCTCTGGTTTTCCCATATGAGATACTGCCAATTCTACAGATTGTAGTGTGGGTTGACCCATTCCTGATAATTCTTCCGCCTTACTCCAAATATGCTCTTCAAGTTCTTCTAGAATATCCTTATGTTCTTTTTTTTCCTTAAGCCAGTCAGGTAATTTTGATTTCACTTCCTTAAGATATTCTTTTACTATAAAGTTCATTTCTTTTTCACTCATTTCTTAAACCTCTTTCTTTTAATTCTTTTTCTATATTATGACCACATACATCGCAAAAACGAAGTTCTAAATCAGTAAGTTCAATTTTGTTAGCACACATAGGGCAAAATAAATATTTTTCAGACTTTAAATCAACACTTACATCGAATAAAGGTGCAATAGCCTCTGTTAATTTACTGTAAAATCCAGCAAGGTGATTAAAAATCTTTTTCCCATACTCTGTAACGCTATAGAATTTTCTTCTTCTTCCCGTTTCTTCTCTTCTTGATTTTATAATATTATCCTCCTCTAATTTTCTCAAGATGGGGTAAAGAGTACCTTCTTCAATGACTAACATCTCATTTGTTTTTTCTGTTAAATCTTTTAATATTTTATATCCATGTAACCCTTCATTTCCAGCTTGTGAAAGAATAGACAATATACAAAGTAAACTTGTACCTCTATTTATCTCTGTCTCTTGTTTTTCAACGTAATCTCTAAAGTCTTTTGATGCAATCATTGCATTTGGATCTAATTCTTTTACACGTTTTATCATATTTTTTGACTCCATGCGGTTTATTCTATTTTTTTATTATATATAGTATCCTATGAATACTATACCATCCATAGTATATAAATCTTTGTATTATTTACAATTTACAGTTTCCAATAG
Organism: Candidatus Odinarchaeota archaeon; assembly: GCA_048885285.1. GTDB lineage: Archaea > Asgardarchaeota > Lokiarchaeia > Sigyniarchaeales > SOKP01 > Loki-b32. The sequence goes on along the minus strand of JBHLQA010000115.1, from coordinate 3,875 downwards.
CATTTTAAGAAAAGAAGTATTTAAGATCGTTAAAATGGTTATGAATACTCCTGTAATTATTGGAGCAGCTCAAATTACACAGCGAAAAGATGTAGATCAGCCTCTTGATCCACTCACTTTAATTGCAAATGCTACCAAAAAAGCAATTGCAATGTCAGGCACGGATGAATTACGAGATGCTATTGATACATTATATATGTCAACAATATCTAGTTGGAGTTATGAGGATGCTTCAGAAAATCTAAGTAATATTCTTGGAATAAAACCTATTCAGCAATACACAGCTCCAATTAGCGGGAATGTACCTCAATTGTTAGTTAATAAAGCTGCTAAAGCAATTTCTTTGAATAAGAATAAAGTTATACTTATTGCCGGAGGTGAGGCATCCTATTCCAAATATCGGGCAGATAAGGAGGGTATCACTTTAAATTGGCCAGAATTTCCAATAGGAGCAATAGACAAAATTCATGAAGCAACTAATTTTTATTCAAGTAAGTTTGAAATTAACTATAGGCTTGCTAATCCTATATATCCTTATGCTTTAATTGAAACAGCTCTAAGGGCACAATCTGGCAGGAGCTTAAAAGAACATTTAGACAATATTGGAATGGTGTATGAAAGGTTTTCTAAAATAGCTACTGCAAATCCCTATGCTTGGGAGCAAAATCATTTTAAAGCGGAAGAAATAATTACTCCTAAGTCTGATAATCGTATTATCTGTCATCCATATACTAAAAGAATGGTTGCTAACCTTTATGTAGATCAAGCTGCAGCGTTAATTTTAACAAATGAAAAAATTGCAAATAAACTTAGTATTAATCGAAAATTATGGGTTTATCCAATGGGGGGTGCTGATATATATAATATCCATTATATAACTCAACGACCAAAATTATATAATTCACCAGCTATTCGAGAAGCATCAAAATTGGCTTTAAAACAAGCAGGGCTTAATCTAAGTAATATAGATGCTTTTGATCTCTATAGTTGCTTTCCATGTATGGTAGAAATTGCCAGACAAGAGATTGGCATTCCTGAAGATGATCCGCGTGATTTAACTATAACTGGCGGACTCTCTTTTTTTGGAGGTCCTCTAAGTAGCTATTCAATGCATGCAATTGTAACGGCAATTGATATTATTCAAAAAAATCCAAGTAAGAAAATAATGATTTTAGCAAATGGAGGATTTAATACATCAGAATCAGTAGGAATATATGGAAGCGATCCTCCTGCTATAGAGTGGGCAAGACAACAATTTGATGATATTCAACAAAAAATTGAAGCAAAAATTTTGCCAGAGCTAATCGAAAAAGCAAATGGAAATTTTACAATAGAAGCATACACTATTATCTATGATAGAAAAGGATTACCCGAATACGGTGTCGTAATTGGATCCTTACAGAGTGGAGAGCGTACTTTAGCTTTTATTTCAGAAGATTTTAACAAACTAATGAGTCTAGAGGAACAAGAACTAATAGGGAAAACATATTCAATAAAATATGATCCTGGAGGAAAGATAAATAAACTATTGATTTAATCGTAATCATTTCTATTTCATTTTAAAATACTTAATCCTTTACCATTTTCCAATTAAGATTTTTTTTTATTTTAAATACTAATTTTTATTAATTTTGTACTATAAAGTATTAAAATCAGTGATATCAAAACAAATAAATAGTAGCAATTAAATTTTATATTTAAGGAGTCGTATTAAGAATAATTTTCATTTAGTTTTTAGTTGGAATAAATTATATATTTGCAAAGATCTATTAGATTATAATAGGAATGAAAAAAAATGGGCCAAAAAAGTTTGTATAGACAATATATTGATCCAATTTTGCTTAAAATGAAAAGAAACAGTAAGTACATCTATGATCAACTTACAAAACCTAAGGTAGTTAAAATTTCATTATATATTAGTTTATTAACTTTTTTGCCTGGATTAATTTTTGGTCTAATAATCGCAATACGATTTGGTGGTTTTGGGTATAGTATTTGGTATAACTGGATAAGTGATTTGGGTTCAGTGAGATATACACCTACTCCTTTTATTTTAGATCTTACATGTATTCTAAGTTCAATTTTCATTATTCCCTTAATTCTGAATTTAAGTCGATTATATAGTACACATCAAAATCACAAGTTAGATAATACAAAGAAAGAACATTATATTATTCTCTTTAGAAGAATATTTGGATATATTGGTGTAGTTAGCCTATTTGTTGGAGTCATAGGTATGTTTTTTGTTGGTGTTTTTAGTCTAGATCGTTCTCCATTTGATTTACATTTTTATTTCTCTGCCTCTACATTTGGTGGATTTGCATTTGGTGCATTTTTCACAGGTTTAGCAATAATACTAAGGAAAAGAATATTTCCAAAATCAGTGGGATATTTTATGATTTTAGGACCATCAACAGCAACCATTCTATATATAATAGCTCCAGCACCATTAACACGACAGTTTCTTGAATGGATTATGATGTTTTCATCTTTAGCATGGTATTATGTTGTAGTTTTCATTACACTCCAAAAATTAAATTCACTACTGTTTTTTCAGCCTAATTTTCGCTGGTAGGGATTTATCACTTATGATTTAAAAAAATAATCAAAAACCTTATTTTCTTTCTATTTTTTAAAACCGTGTAGAAAAGATCTAGACAAGATAGTAATATAAATATCAAAAATGAATATGGAATTATCAAAAAATACAAATATTAAACTTAAAGAACTTATATCATTTCTGAATGGAAAAAAAGTTATTGTAGCTTTTTCTGGAGGTGTAGATAGTTCCCTTTTAGCATTTTTATCAAAAAATTATGCCAAAGAAACACTGCTCATAACTGAAAAATCTATTCTTTATCCTGAAGAAGAAATTGAATTAACATCTCAATTTGCCAATAAATATGATATAGACCATGTGTTTATCGAACGAGATCCTTTAAAAGACGAAGAATTTCAAAGTAATCCTTCAAATAGATGTTATATTTGTAAAACAGGTCTTTATAGGGATATAATTGAAATTAGAAATTCAAAAGATTTTGATCTGATACTAGATGGTTCAAATATAGATGATCTTTCGGATTATAGACCAGGTTTACAGGCATTAAATGAATTGAAAGTTTCCACGCCTTATATTGATTTTAATATAAATAAAAAGGAAATAAGAGAAATTTGTAAATTCTATGATCTTGATGTGCAATCTAAGCCGTCAATGGCTTGTTTTTCATCTCGTATTCCTTATGGTCAAATTATCAATAAAAAGAAGTTATTTATGATTAGAGAATCAGAAAAATTTCTTAAGAAAATATTTAATTTAACTCAACTAAGAGTTAGATTACACGAAGAGACTCTCGCACGTATCGAATTTCTGTTAGAAGATTTATCAAAAGTTCTAACTGTAGAAAATTTGGAATTAATTAAGCGTAAATTAAAAGAACTTGGCTTTAAATATATCACTATCGATATTGAGGGTTTTAGGTCAGGTTCAATGAATGAAGTTTTAGATTTAAATTAGTATTCGATATTATTAATTTTGCTTTCTAATAAATTTGATTATCTTTTTGCGCTTCTTTAATGCTTCTAACGCTGCTTTTTCTACATCTCTTTCCATTATTTCAAGCGATTCAGGAGAATCTTCTCCAACCTCTTTTTTTATTTTCGTATAGGCAGATTCTCTGAATTTTGGAAGAATTTCTTTTTTGTTTTTATCCACGTACGTTAAAAAGACTTGTTTTGAGTCATCTACATAGCCTATTTCGGCGCATTTGATATTTATTCTCTTAAGATCAGAAATAATTTTTTTTGATACAGTTTCAGAACAATATATTAAAAGAGCATCTAATGAAACTCCCAAATAATCAACTCCAACCTTTTCT
>JBHLQA010000114.1:0-8771 GCA_048885285.1 Candidatus Odinarchaeota archaeon | reverse complement strand
ATTGGAGCTGGATTGAAGAAGGAACTGTTTTAAATTATAGAAAAGTAGAAAAAAAATGATTTGACATTCCCACAGTAAATAACTCGATTAGAGGGAATTTCTTAAATTTTGCATTTTTTAAATTTTAATAAAATTGTATTGTTTATCATTACTATCAGCTAATTTAAAGAGTCCTTTGGAAGCAATGAAATCAATTATTTGATCTTCATTATAATGATGGTCATCAAGACTGAGTATCGAATTTGGCTTTAGAACTCTATAGAATTCATTTATAATGTTATTTTTATTAGAGATTCCATGAAATACATCAAAACAAATTATTCGATCAATACTTTCATCATCCAATTTGGTATCACATTCTGTCTGAATTGTTTCAATATTGCTATAACCCATTTTTTTTGCTTTCTTTCTCACCTTTTGTAATGCTAATGGATGAATATCTGCTGCGATAAGTTTTCCCATTGTCCCTATTTTTTCAGCAGCAGCTAGAGAATAACTTCCTGGACCACATCCATAATCTAATACAGTTTCTCCTTGTCTAATATCAGCATTATTGATTTTTTTTATAGGATTATGAAATATATCTCGAATTTTAAAGAAAAAGGACATACACTTGAAATCTAAATTTGATTGTTTTTTATTCTTCATTATTCAAATCACCTTTATCATTTTCCTGAATTTCCCCTAAACCACTTGCAAATCCTTGAAATAGTTGTGAAGCAAAATTTTTCAATCTTGTAGCTTTCATTAAACCAAGTCCTTTAGTAATATCCCCAAATACGAGGATTAAATCTCCAGGATTTATTTTAAAAGTCTCTCGAGCGTCTTGTGGAATAACAATCTGCCCTCTTTCGCCCACTTTAGCAGTACCAAAATAGTATTCATGCTTTTCAATTTCATTTTCATCAATTTCCAAAATTTTTGTAAGACCTAATCCTTTATTTAATTCTCCAAATATATGTATGTCATCTTTAGCATTAATCCCAAAAATCTCTCTTGCTTTAAGAGGTATAACAATTTGACCACGTTCACCAACCTTTACTGAACCAAAAAAGTAGTTACCTTTTTTACCAGGAAATTCAGTTATTTTAATCACCTTTCGTAAATCATATTAATATGATCATATTCATATGATCGTACTAATATGATCATACGAATCATACTATTTAAAAATATTGCTTTTTTTTATTCAAAAATTTCAATTTCAGGATGTTTTTTTGCTTCCTTAAATATTGGTCCTTTTGCGATAAAGCCGATCGCCAAATGACTACCTCTTCCAGAAAGTAAGAGATCATTTTCATTAATTTCAAATGCATTTAAAGTTCTTTCTGGAAGAATTATACTTTTATCTTCTTGGATTTTTGACCAACAATATTTTTTATTTTTGAATTCGATAATTTCACCCTCAGGTATTTCATAATTAGCTAATGAAGGAATTTTTTCAATCAATTCATTCATAATTGAATTTTTTAATATCCTAATAGAGCTTAATCCAAATCCACCTGAAGTTTTACTACCTGAAAATAAGATGGCAGATTTATCAAGTGATAGATTGTACTCTTGAAAAGCTTCGGGAGGAATTTTAATTTTACCTTGATTTCCTACTTTTGACCACCCAAACACATATTTTCCTCCTTTTACAATTTGAGGCATATAAATCCTTTAACTTCTTATTTATTATAAACGGTAATATCAAAAAGCTCAGTTTTAATATTATATTTGCCTTTTAAATCAGTTTGATTTAGGAGCTCTTTAAGTTCAGATGCTGTATATCCTGCCATTATAGATGTTTTCCAATAATAGCTTATTTTTTTTGAAATAAACAATTTTGCTATTTGGAATATAATTTTAGCTCCTAATCCTATATCTCGTCTTCCATCTCCAATACATAATACTCCATTATCCTTAAGCACTCGAGAAATTTCATTAAATACAGCGATAGGATCTTCCCAATGATGTAAACTGTCATGACTAATCACTGCATCAAAAGAGTTATTCTCCAACATTGACATATCTTTCGCATTTCCTTTTATAAATTTAAGATTAGCATCTAAATTTTCATCTTTAATATTTTGTTTTGCTATCCTTATCATATCTCGTGAGACTTCTAATCCAGTTAGATGAATTGTAGGATTCTTTTTTACTAGGATGATGCTAATCCACGCAGGACCAGGACCAATTTCAAGAACTTTAGAATAATTTTTTAATTTTAAATCATTTAAGATGAAGTCTACGAAATTTCTATATTCTCTCATTCGCTTTTTAAACTCTTCATTTAATACTTCTATAGTCATCTCTGGTTCATCATCTATGGATTCCCCTTCTGGGATTCTTGGTTGAATTTTCTTCCTAATTGTACTCAATTCAATTGCACCTCTGTTTTTTTAAATCGTATATATTGAGATTTTAATTTGGAAATAATACTTTTAATCATCATCATAGGAATCATCTTCCATAATTGTGGATATATTGGTTGTAAATCAAGCTCGAACTTAATAAAAGGTTTTAAATTTGAAAGTTTTTGAAATTTACATAAAACCTCTTCTAAATCATCTACATTACCTACAATGTTATCTAACCTAAATTGAACTAGATTATTATTCATATCATCACATTTTGTTATAATTTTAAATATATTTAATGTTTAAACTAAGAAAGAGGAGTTCCATATTTAAAAGTATGGAAGTTGTCAATAAGAGATGACAACTAAGATTTTTTTTAATAAGGATTGAATTATATCATATAATGGAAAGTGATTTCGAAGATTCTGAAGCTAGAAGATTAGAAGAGTTTATTCATAATTTAACTAACTTTGAATTATCTAAAGAAGAAGCAAAGGTTTACTTCTCTCTTTTAAGAAGAGGTACAAGAGGAGAGGTAGTGGGAAAGATTAAAAATGAATTAGAAATAGGGAGAACAACGATATACGCAATAATGGAACGATTAAACCAAAATGGATGGATATTTTCAGAAGAAATTTCAGAATCCCCTAAGAGAATTAAATATATTGCAAAACCTCCAATGGAAGTACTAGGAGAAATTATTAAGATAAAAGAAAAAAAGATAAGAGATTTAAAGGATAAGAGTCTTAAAATCGGAGATAAACTGGATATACTGTATCAGGGTGCCAAGAAACTTTCCATCAATACAATACATACTGGAGGATATAAATATTTAAAACCACTCATTGAACAAGGATGGAAAATCAAATCAGAAGTAGTTGAACATGAGGAATCAGAGGGAAGATTAACACTTGATTATGAACTTAAAGCAAATAAAGGTATGCCAAAAGATTGTGGATTAATTATTTTCTTTTTTGATAAAGAAGTTGAGAATAATAAAGATTTAATAAAAGAAACTTTTAATATCTTTAAAACTAAAACAAAGTATGAAATTCAGAAGGATAAAATCCCTGGTTTTGAAGATGTGAAGTTGGAAGATACAAGATTCGGAAAATATCTTGGAGCAGATATTTTTATTAAACTAAAGTTTAAAAAAAAATGGTGGTTTACTGGACAACAAGCTGTAATTCCAAAAAAGAATAAAATCTTCTTAATTTTTGGCACAAAAGAGAATTTTCAATTTCTTTTGAATATAATAGAAGAATCTGAATCATTTCATCATTTAGTATAGACTTAGAATTGATTTTTTCCTATAATTTCATCATAAAAATCTAATATGATTTTTTGTCGTTTTTTAGCGATCTTTTTTGAGATATCGAGATATAACTTATCTTTTAATTTGATTATTTTTTCCTCCAGATGATTTATAACATCCACTATAATACCGTTATTCTTAACTGTAAATGCAATTGTTCTATATAAACCAATAGCACCAAGAGCATCCAATTTATCGGCATCAGATAATATTTTTGCTTCAAGGGTCTGAGGATTTGAATTATTTGAGAATGAATGTGACCTAATACTATGAATTATATTCTTGAAATCTTCTTGAGACAATCTAATGTCATATGAATTTAAGAATTTTGAAGCCATCTCAGAGGATATTTCAGCATGATTCTTATTAGAAGTTTTTTTATTTTTATGATTTCTTCCAATATCATGAAGTAGTGCTGCAATCATTAGTATCAGTAAATTAGCGTCTAAATTCTTTCCTAAGTGAAGACATAACTTTAGAACACGTTCAGTATGTAAGAACCCATGAATATCATCAGGTTCAGAATTATCAAGAGCGAACTTTCTTACTTTTGATATAATATTTTTATCTATCATTGAATAATATTGTTTATTTATACTATTAAATCAATGATAAAATTATAATTAATTGGTCCTAAAGATATTAACAGTAAATTAAATAAAATGGGATTAATAATGCTGATAAAACACCCTTAAAATTTTTACTAGTCTATTTGATAGTTTCTGAGTTTTTAATATCTCATAAAAAAAGTCTAAGATATACTATAAATGATTAAAATCTGAACTTTTATAATACTTAATATTAAATAAATGATTAGCTTCATAAATATAAATTAAAGGACATATATAATGCAAATTTAATGATTAATATGATTGAACAATCCCTAATCTTGAATAACGTGAGTAAAATTTATACTATGGGTGATAATAAAGTTATTGCATTGGATAATATAAATTTAAAAATCAACTCAGGTGAATTAATAACGCTGTTAGGCCCATCTGGAGCAGGCAAAACAACCCTACTAAATTTATTGGGTGGAATTGATTCCCCCACATCTGGTGAAATAAAGGTTTTTAACGAACTTATAAGTAATTTGTCTCCTAAACAACTTGTTGTGTTTTTCAGCATATGTTTCCAACTATTTAATAAAATTAATGATATAATTATATAAAATAGGTCCTATAAAAACACTTAATAGAACTAAGAAAATTGGAATAAGAACACCTAACAAACACCAGAAAACTCTTACTTTTTTAGTTGGAAGTTCCCAATTTTTAAATTTTTTTTTATTTTTTAAAATCCTTTTTGATTCTTGAGATAACGCGTTAGAATACTGTCTTTTTCCCTTATCAGTAAGATATAATTTATTATCCTGTTCCAGAAATAAACCTCTTCTCTTCATGAGATTTAAGATTTTTTGAATACTAAATGTGTCAATATTGGAAAGTCCAAATATTGCCCAAATACCAAAAATTTCATAGCCCTTTTTGATAGCTTCATTAAATTTTTCATTCAATTGGGATTCAGAAAGACTTTCTTCTTCTATGATAACTAATATCCAATGTGCTATTTTAAATTCAAAAGCTTTATCTATGTTTAATTTGAAACTATCAATATCGAGATCATCTCCTGATTTAATTAATTCAACCAAGGTTTCTCCTCCATCAAGTATGAGTAAAAAAGCAATTAAAATACCAATAATTGAGTCTATTATATAAATTCCAAATAATGCAAAAATTAAGCCCGCTATAACTCCTAATGATAATCTAATATTATTTATATTATCCTTAGCATCAGAGAGTAATGCAAAATTACCACGTAATTTTCCAACAAAATTTTTCAAAAATAACAGCATCAAGTTTATTAAAATTGATATAAACATTAATAAGAATGAAAAATAAGAGGGCCTTACAGTACTGACTTGAATTAATGAAAAAATTGAAGTAATTATTAAATTTATTCCAGTTATAACCATTAAAAGGATAATTATAATTGCCCCTAATCTATCTTTCTTCAATTTAATACTTAGGGTTATTATTAAAATTTTAATAATATCTGTAAAATTCTCAATTCCCTCATTAAATAATGCATCGCTTCCTAAATTCAAGCCAGTAATTATTTTCAATGAACTCATAAATATCAAGCAAATTAAAGAGAAAATTAAGACAACTTTTTCACTAAAAAAAAATGCAATTGCTTTATTTGTGACTAAATTAACGTTTTTAGATTTAAGTAAAACATCATTTCCTTTTTCTGTTAGAGAATAGTTATCATTTTCTTGGTGAATCAATTTTTTATTGACTCCTTTTAAAAGAATTTCATCTAATTGGGTTTTTGTTAATCTAATACTGGCAAATTCGTTGACATAGAAATGTTTAAAATAATTATAAATTATATTTCGAGTTTTTACTCCCTTATCAATTACATACATTAAAGCGTATAAAGGAGATCCATTTGGGTTATCTTCTAAAATCTGTGTGACCTCATGAGATAGTTTCGTTATTCCTTTGTGAGTTTTGCGAAATTCTTTTAATTTTACACTTTCCATGATAAATTTCAATTAGATTAAATAAATCAACTATTTGTAATTAATAGAAAGATTTATAGTAATAAAGATTGCTTCTACCATTTCTTGTAAAATCTCATTTGATTCTGCCCAAAGAAAATATATATCTTTTTTAATTGGAAATGTAATAGATTTCCATATTTCTACATAGTTTGATGGATTAAAATCTTTGTAGATATTTGAGATCTCTTTTAGGTCTGAAAAATAGTCAGAGTTCAAGAGATCTTCTACTTTTACTCTTAAAACAAATGCTGGAAAGTTTCTATCGAAAAACTCAATTTCACTTTCTTCAAGGTGATAGTTTTTAATATCACTATAATATCCAATAATTTCTTCTGTTTTTTTCTTAAGAGCATTAGTAAAGAATTTTAAAGTTTCTTTATCATGTTCAATTTCATGCTTAAAATGGAATAAATGAAAACTGTTTTCTTGGATTATTTTAGCATCTGGAGAGTAAAGCATACAGTCATAGACATCATAATCAAAAGGTGGAACATCTTTTTTTACTAAATAGGATTTAACTTTCCATCCTTTCTCTATTAAAGGCAGCAAATATATTTGAATTTCATCATCTAACTCTTCAATAGAGTATTCCATCCCATTTTGATATATTATATCTAAATAATCAGAAAATCTTTCTTTAAGCTCCTTAATCTTATTGAGTTCTTGTTGTTTATTTGAAATGAGTTTGCTGAAAAATTTTGAAGCTTTTATTGCTTTGAATTTCGTTGCTTTTCTAGAACCTTTAGAAGGGCCAGCATCTTTTACACATCCAAGTCGAATTAATTTATTAATTATTGAATAAACAGTTGTTCTGTTAAAAATATCATCTAGGTTATGCATTAATTCATTGACAGTAGCCCCTTTATTTCCTTCTTTTAATAATGTAAAATAAATCAATGCTTCATTCTCATTTAGCCCTAACTCATTTAAAACTGTAATAAATTTATTATCTTGACTAATTTTATTTCTGGACATTATATTAAATATGATGTAGAAATATTTAAGTTTTGTGTCATAGAGTCATCAACACAATAACATTTATATATGTTGATCTGTTATGGTCACATAAAAAAAACAAATTTAAAATTGGGTATTTAAAAAATGAAGATTTATTCTCTTAATAATAAAAGTAAAAAGAGATACTATATCATTTTGGGTTTTGACTTAAAATTTTTGAGGTTAAGTATCTTATATTCAAATAAGAATTCTGAATTAATGAAAAATAAAAAGAGAGATTCCAATGTTATCATTACAGCTATCTCATAAGGAATATTTAATGGCAATTTTCACAATTTCAAAAACAAAAAAAGGTGGGTGGGTATCGAATTCTGATATTTCTGAATTAATGAGAGTTAAACCCGCATCCGTGACTGGCATGCTTCAGAAACTAAATAAACAAAATCTTGTAATTTGGAAACCAAGAAAAAAAGTAAGATTAACTGATAAAGGTAAACTAATCATAAGAAAGATAATCAAAACTCGTAATCAGTTAAAAAAGTTTTTTATAAAACACCTTAGCCTTAAAGATGAATCAACTTTGGATATGCTATGTCTAAAAATTGAACACTACATTACAAATGATATTTTAGATGCTTTAAATATAGTTTTGAAAGGGGATTATTAAAATGAATAAACAAAAAATAGAAACGGCGAATTATGGATGGTATCATAAAAATTTAAATATATTATTATTAGCCATTGGAATTATTGGTCTTTGTTTATCTATTAGTAGTTTCTTCTTACCTTGGTTTTTAAATATTATTTGTTTCATATCAGGTTTGATAATTAATATTTTCTTCCTATGGCCAGCGTTAGGGTTACTTGTCATAAACTTAATCTCAGAAACCAATAAAACTCATCCAACAACATGTTTACCAGAAATAATATCATTAGATTCACCTAAGATTTTAGATATAGGATGTGGAACTGGACGAGTGGCAATTAATATGGCAAAAAACATGCAAAATGGAGGACATATTTATGGGATTGATATATTTAGTGAAGCAATTTCTAATAATAGCCTTCAAACTGTGCAAAGGAATGCTCAAATTGAGGGTGTTGAACAAAAAACTACCTTTAAATTTGGTGCTGCAACAGAGATACCATTTGAAGATGATTTTTTTGATGTAGTTAACATTTCATATGTGATGCATGAAATTCCTGATAAAGATAAGGTTTTAACTGAAATTTCTCGCGTCATGAAGCAAAATGGTACTTTTTATTTAACTGAATTTGATCGTAGTAGCTTATTCACAATACTAGTTAATGGTATTTATTCTTCAATTTTTAAGAAAAATGATTATTGGATTAAATTACTAAAAAGAAACGGTTTTAAAGCAATTAATTATGAGAAATTAGGAGTGGTTGCACTTTTTATCGCAAAAAAAGAGGGAAGTAGAATTTCCAGTGCTTAAAAAGATAGCTTTTGTTTTTTTCATAATAATTCTCCTTTTTTGAACTATATTTATGTAGATTTTAATTGTTATATATATAAAACATTTTGGAAGCAAACCTCTTATCAATCTTTTACTAACATTTATTAATA
>JBHLQA010000113.1:0-8790 GCA_048885285.1 Candidatus Odinarchaeota archaeon | reverse complement strand
GGAGTTTCTTTATCTTGAATAATCTTACACCTCTTAGTTGTAATCAAATTTAATGGTTAAATTTATATACTTTCAAATTTTGTTATTAACTAATAATGAATAATTATTCATTATTCATTAAAAACTTATTGATTAAAAATTGTAAAAGAAAAGGTTAAAAAAATGAGTATTATTGCAGTACCTTCAATGGGTAATGGAGGTTTAAATGATCAGATGAGTCCTCGTTTTGGAAGATGTGCAAGTTTTACATTTGTCGAAATTGAAAATAATGATATAAAAGCTGTAAAAACAGTTCCTAATCCTGCAGCAAATGCGATGGGAGGTGCCGGAGTACAAGCAGCACAAATAATTGGAAATAATAGTGCTAATATTGTAATAGTTGGATTTTTAGGACCAAATGCCGCAAATGGACTTAGTGCTTTAAATTTAGAACTTTTTCAAGCTCCAAATGAAACTATGACAATAAAAGCAGTTATCAATCTTTATTTAGAGGGAAAATTACAAAAAATTACCAATTCAAATGTTGCATCACACTATGGAATGGGAGGTGGTCGAGGAATGGGGGGCGGTCGAGGAATGGGAAGGTAGAATCAATTATAAATAAGATATTAATTAATTGAAAGAAAGGCAGATCTAATAAACCATATGAAACCTAAAATAATTTGTGTTACGGGGGGTAAAGGAGGAACAGGAAAAACATTATGTGCTGTAAATCTTGCAGTTATGTTCAAAAATGAAGGAAATAAAGTTTTACTCATAGATGGTGATGTAGAGAACCCTAATACATATTTATTATTAAATGGAAAACTTGAAAACAAAAAGGAAGTTCCCTTCTTTAAACCGAAAATTATTGAAGAAAAATGTTCTAAATGTGGTTTATGTTCTCAAAATTGTTTATCAAATGCTCTTTTACATGTGAAAGATACATTTCCAATTCCAATGTTAACACTATGTTCTGGATGCCAGTTATGTTATAAAATTTGTCCTGAAAATGCAATTGAAGCAGATTCAAAAACGATGGGATGGATTTACTCTACCCATGTTAATGGACTTTCCCTTTTACTAGGTGAGTTAAAACCTTCAGAAGCTCGTTCAGCTGCAATAGTTGAGGCGCTTCTTGAAAAACTTGAGACTATTATTGAGAGAGAGCCTAATAAATTTGATATTATTATTTTAGATACTGCTCCAGGGGCTCATTGTGATGTTGAACTTTTAATTGCTGATGCTGATATTGTAATTCCTATAACAGAACCAACAAAATTTGGTAAATTAGATCTAATCAGAATAATGGAATTGATTAAATTATTAGGTAAAGAAACTCGTGTAATAGTAAATAGATCTTCATTATTAGGATTCAGAGAACAATTTTTAAATGAATTAGAGAAAGAAAATATTGAAATTTTGGGTGATATTCCTTTAGATTCCGATATCGTAGAATCATATTGTCAGGGAACTCCAATTATGGACAAAGACAGCAAATTTAATAGAGAAGGTGTGGGTTATATTGGTTTTATGAAAATTTATGAAAATTTAAAAAAATGGTTAAAAACAATAAAACAATAATTTGGAAGTGAATAATAAATGGAACGAAAGATAGTAGGTATAGTATCGGGGAAAGGAGGTGTAGGAAAAACTTCACTAACAGCTTCATTAGCGAGTTTGGCACAAAAAGATATAAAAACCCAAGTTATTGTTATGGATTGTGATGTTGATGCTCCAAATTTAGCTATAATCCTTCCTGCTCTAGATGAAGCAAAAATAAAAAAGGAAGATACTTATGCTACAAGAAAAGCTATATTTCTTGAAGATCAATGTGTGAATTGCAAAAAATGCATTGATGAACATTTCTGTGAATTTAATGCTTTAAATTGGGATAATCAAAATTCAATTCCTATAATTGATTTTTTAAAATGTGAAGGATGTGGAGCATGTAGAGTCTTATGTCCAGAACACGCTTTTGAAATCAATACTGTAAAAAGTGGAGAAATTATTTCATATAAAAGTAAAATTGGATTTCCTCTAATTTATGGAAAAACTCGATTAGGAAGTACAACTTCTGGAAAATTAGTATCAGATGTTAAAGAATATGCAAACAATTCAAATGATATTGATAATAGTAATTTAATTTTAATTGATGGGCCTCCAGGAATAGGTTGTCCTGTAATTGCAACTGTTTCAAATTTAGACTATGTTATAACTATTTCTGAACCTACACCTTCAGGTTTACATGACTTAATACGTGTAATTGAAGTTATTCAACATTTTGGAATTCCATTTGGTGTGATTATAAACAAATCTGATTTAAAGAGTCCATTTACAGAAGAATTTCAAAATTTTATATCTGATACAGGATATATAAAATTAGGAGAAATTCCCTTTGATTTATCAATACCAAAAGCAATGTCTTATGCTGAACCTGTCGTCGAATTTGCTCCTGATTCTGGAGCAAGTATAGCCATTAAAAAGATTTTTGAAAATCTAAAAAGAATATTATGGGAATAATATTTATTGAAAAAATTATCTTATATTTGAATTAGAAAAATAAAATAAGAATTTAAATAAGTTCTCTAACGAAATAATATACATTACTTGAATTACATTTCACACAATTAACTTTTGTACCTTTTGATGCTGTAGAATCTTCCCATTCATGATTACAATTTAAACATCCATATCCTTTAAAGCTTACTTTATAATCAAAATTCCCTCCATACACTTTAATATCTTTCCCCTCGATTAATGCGAGAGTATTTTTTTTATGAGCACTCTCAAGGATTCTTGAGAATGTAGGTTGACTGATACCCATTCTTTCAGCTGCTACTTTTTGATTTAAATCTAAATAATGCTTTAATCTCATTGCTTCAAATTCAGCAACAGTTAAAGTTATTGATTCTTCTGTAATAGTTGAATCTTTAATAAAATAAAAATTGTCAGGTGGCTGATTAACCCATCTTCGATGTCTTCTTCTTCCTATACCAAATCACCAAAAAGATAATTATGTACTATTGTTACTATTTTATTCCCTATGTAAAATTATTAATTCAAGTTTTTATTATTAATTATTCAAAATTATTAAAAGATTCTTGTAAAAGATATTATAAATCTTCATATCTTATTATTTAAATATCTTCTAACCTATTTTAGTGACTAAGAAAGAATTTTTATATTATGAATAATTATTCATTATTAATAATTATGAAATTTTAAAATTAAAATGAAAAAAAATGAAAATCGCTATTAGTACAGATTCAGGAAATGTTTGTGCCCATTTTGGTCGAGCACCAGAATTTACTTTTATTACTATTGAAGATAGTAAAGTAGTAGAAAAAAAAATACTTCCAAATCCAGGTCATACAGTTGGAAGTATACCACAATTTGTACATCAGCAAGGAGCAAATTGCTTGATTGCGGGAGGTATGGGACGAAGGGCAGAAGTATTTTTTAATGAATATGGAATTGATGTTATTGTTGGAGTTACTGGAAGAATTGATGATGTTATTCAGCAGATACTGGATGGAACTCTAAAAGGTGGAGAGAGTTTATGTGCTCCAGGAGGTGGAAAGGGATATGGAATTGAAAAAATCCATACTGAAGCTGATGACGATCATGAGCACGAGCACCATCATTTTCATGGATAAAAATAAAATAACTAAGATTCTTGAAAAGATAAATTAGTATTTATTTCCTCTTTGTTTTATTAATTATCTTTAAGTTGGAGTTTTACTCAATAATGAAGTTCTTTCTTTATTTCACCATTTGGTAACATATTATCAGGATGAAATTTTCCACTTTCTTCTAGCTTATATCTTATACACTCTTTATTCCCAATTAGACAATAATTTTCAACCCATTTTCTATCAAGTTTTCCATGATCGACAAAATACTTAATTGGGCAAACAGGATACCATTTACATTTTCTATTTTCGTTCTTCAATTTTAGTTGTACTCCTGTACTCCTCAGCTAAATCAAATTATAAGTATGATATAGACAATAATAATTTCATTAAATACTTTCCCTAATACATTTTTCTCTCTATTCTGACTGTAAAAGTTTACTGCTTTTTAGTAATAATACTTTATAAATAGATATAGTTTCATTTTTATCAAAATTAATTTTTTTATCAAATGAGAATAGTAAATGGATGAAGAATTATATCTTTTAGCACGTAAGTGGATTTTAGAAGCAAAGCATTTAGTGGTCTTTACTGGAGCCGGGATTTCAGTAGAAAGCGGTATTCCACCATTTCGAGGTGAAAATGGATTATGGAGTAAATACAATCCTATTTTTTTAGAAACGAGTTATTTTTTGGCACACCCAAAAAAGTCTTGGGATTTAATTAAAGAAATTTTTTATGATTTTTTTGGACAAGCAATTCCTAATGATGCTCATTATATTCTAGCAGAAATGGAGAAGAAAGGATATATCAAGTCAATAATAACTCAAAATATTGATAATTTACATCAAAAGGCAGGAAGTAAAAATGTAATTGAATTTCATGGTACTTCTAGAACATTAACTTGCACAAAATGTCATCATAACTATAATAGTAGTGAGTTTATCAGGCAATCCCCTCCCCATTGTCCAGAATGTCATAATTTATTAAAACCAGATTTTGTTTTTTTTGGAGAACCTATCCCCCAAGATATATATCAAAAATCAGTTCAAGAGACATCTTTGGCTGATCTATATATATTAATTGGAACAACTGGAGAAATAATGCCTGCTTCTGCAATACCTTTTATTGCAAAAAAAAACAGAGCTAAATTTATTGAAATAAACATCAGTGAATCAAATTATACAAATACTATTGTTGATATTTTTTTAAAGGGCAAAGCCTCTATTGTATTAAAAAAAATTAATAATTTATTAAATAAAAACTAAAGCAATGTTTTAATTTCAGCCTCTAGTCATTTTAGCCCCACATTTTGGGCAAGTTTGATTATAGCAGGGAATACCTACTTGATGAGGAACAGTTTTTTTACAATTAGGACAAACACATTTCCCACCAGGTCCAGCAGCTTTAGAACCACCCATTTGGCCTCTTCCGCCACTCTGTCCTCTCCTACTTCCACCCCTTCGACTCAATATATTCACCTCTGTTAGATATATTTATGATTTAATTCTATTTCAATTGTATATCATGAATTTATAATAATAAATGTTATTTCCTTTATTAGATTAAATTTTAAGTTAATTACTACTATCAAATAATTTTTGGTAAAATAGCATTAAATGGACAGGATTTAAAACACTTTAAACATCTATAGCAGTTTTGGAAATTTCCTTCTTGAAATTCAATCCATTTATGCCCAGATTTTTTGTTTTTTTTTAATAAAAATAAATTTTGAAAGCAAAAATTCTTCTCAAGACAGTTTTCACATAACTTACATCTTTCTTGATCAATATTAAAACCTATTAATTTTCCTTCTTTAATTGATATAACTTCAATAGCACCATGTTCACATACCTCTACACATTTTAAGCATCCTTGACATTTATTATAATCCACATATCGCCTAGATTCCTTAAAGAATATTGCCTTACTCGAACAACTATAGGAGCATCTTTGACATAGGACGCATAAATTTGGATTTATACTTATCGGAAATAACTTTTCATTTTCCATTGTTTTTTTTTAATCAGATAGTATAATTTGTAAAAATTATATATAATATAAAATAATAAAAGAAAAAAAAGTAAGGATAAAATTAGTCTTATTTTCGAATTTGAACTTTTGGTTTAATTGGAGAAGCTCCACCAAAATTAGTGATAACTGGGCAATGAGTTAATACTTTATCCATTAATTCATTAATTTTTTCTTCTGGAGCATCTGCTTTAATCCTAATAACAGGTTCAAGCTTATCATAGCCTGGTAATTTTGAATCATCAATCCCAAAAATAGCACCTAGATTAATATGTCCTCGAGAAAAAACTTCAAGTTCTTCAAGTTTAATATCCATTATTTTTGCCCAGAATTTGGTTACTGCTATTATACAAGCCCCAATAGAGCCCAATATTGCTAAGAGAGGAGATGGTCCTTCATCGGTTCCATCTAATCCACCAGGAGCATCAATCATCATTACATGTGGTTTTGCTCCCATTGTTACTTGACACTGCATTCCTTCATTAAGCATTTCACACTTAACATTGAAATTTTTCTCTCCTGCATTCCAATCGTTCTTGATTGCTTCATACGTTTCTTTAAAATTTGGCATAATATCTCATCTAATTTAAATTTAGTCTATTTTTATTTTTAATTAATTAGTGTGAGCATGATTAGAGTCATTTGCACAGATTGCATTTTGCATCGGTCTTAATTTTCCTTGAATTAATAATTTTATGTTTTCTTCTATAGTCGTATTCACACCCAGAAATAAATTTATATTAACTTGTTGAAATCCCATAAACGGACGCATTCCAATACCCGTAAGAATCATTTCTGTGACATTTCGTTGTTTCATATTTATAACAGGTTCCATACATCCTGAATGACCATTATTTGCTAAAGTAAAGGCTTTTCTATATTTTCCATCGTTAGAAATTTCAATTCCGATAAAATAATTACAATGACCAAAATGTTGTGATATAGTATCAGAGAGTTCTGCACCATTAGAGGGTATACCAATAATTCTATTCATAGATCTCACACTTCTAGTTTATATTATTTATTTGATTTTTTAAAAAATAAAATCTAGGTTGTGAATAATTATTCCTAAAACTTAAATTTAATTATTTATTTCGTACAGGAAAAAAAGGATTTCTATGTTGAGAGATTTCTGAATAATTATTCACAATATTTAAATTCCTTGTTGATTTTTATTACACAATCTATTAATAATGAATAATTATTCAAATCTATAACTATATGGAGATATAAAAAGAAGTGACAACCTATAAAGAGCTAATTAAAGACGATACTTTTCATACTAACGATGAATATTTTGTTGATACTGATTTACCTAAAATGTGTTGGGGTTGCGAAACAAAACATAAATCAGGTCATATGGTTTGGGATGCATCTAAGATGCGAAGAATTTTTTTTTGTAAAGATTGCTTTGCGAAATTGAAAGATTAACCTTCAAGAGTAAATTAATCAAAAATGAGCTTCGAGTTGAATTATAGAAATCGTTGTAAGTATTGATTATTCTTCGTGCTTTAATTTAAGAAAGTATAGATTAGAGATGGTTATCAAGAGGGATTTATATCAATTTTGATTATATAAAAGAGTTTGGAATCCATGGCTCTTATGAAGGTATATTTATAATTGTAATATGCTCTAAATGGTGTAGTTCTTGTAAATTATTCGCCCCAGTTCTTAAAAAACTTAAAGATAAGGGATTTATTAAGTTTATAGAAATTGATATTGATGAAAATATTAATTTGATTCGCAGATTTAATATTAATGCAGTACCAGCTTTATTATTCTTTAAGAATGGTAAATTTTTAAATAAAAACATTGAAATAAATGGTGAAATATTTGTGAATAAAGGGGTCATGATTGGGAGTTACGGGGAACAGATTTTGAAAGAAATAATTGAAAAGATATAAACTAAAATTTTAAAATTATTTAAATTTGATTCTTAGATATGGTGATTAAACGTTAAAAAAGTACTTATTACTGGAACATTCGATATTTTACATCCGGGACACATATTTTTAATTAACCAAGCTGCAAAGCTAGGGGAAGTTTATGTAATAGTAGCTACAGATAAAAATAGAAAAAGATTTTCAGGAAATTTGCCAATTATTCCTGAAAAACAAAGGTTAGAAGTTATAAAGAATCTAAAAAATGTAAAAGAAGCAGAATTAGGAAGACAAGATAAAAATACATTATTAAAAGTATTGGAAATTAAACCTGACATCATTTTATTAGGACCAAATCAAAATTTCAATATCAATAATTTAAAAAAGCAATTGAAGGAAATGAATATTGAAAATATTGTTGTAAAAAGACTAAACAAATTTTATGATAAATTTAAATTAAATTCATCTAGTCTCATAAAGAGAAAAATAATTGAATATAACCATAGAAATTATAAGAAAAATAGAATGGGAGCTAACTATCCAGCTAGTTATGGCAAAATATGATCAAAAAGAACAATTTTTTATCACTATTTAAAATTTATTTATATATTCTAATAATAAAAAAGTTATATAGAAAATGATGTTAAAGAGAAAAGCTATTGGTATTATAAGCTCACCGAGAAAAAATGGGAACACGGCAATTTTAACTAATAAACTCTTGGATTTATTAAAAGATAAATTTGAAATTGAGAAAATTCATTTAAAAGATTATGATATAAATCCATGTAAAGAGTGTTATCACTGTATAGAGAACGAACAATGTTCAATTGAGGATGAAATGCAGGATTTATACTCTAAACTAAAGGAGGCTCAAGTTATTATTTTATCAAGTCCTATTTTCATGGGGGGTGTTAATTCATATATGAAAGCTTTTATGGAAAGAACTTGGCATTTAAGGAACGGACAATTAAAAGGTAAAACCGGTAGCTATATTATTGTTGGTCGGCGTGATATTGGCTCTGGAATAAATGAGATGGAAGAGTATTTATCAAGACTTAAAGTGAATAAGATTGCAGGCGTATTAGGGTTCGGTTTCCATATAGGGGATATTTTAAGGGATGAAGAAGCATTAAAAAATATTCAAAGATTAAGTAATCAGATCATCAGTTTAAATCAATTTTAGAATAAAACTAATAATCAACTTTTATAATCTAGAAGATTTATTTAATAGTATCTGGCTAATTAATTGAAAAATCCAATGATTT
>JBHLQA010000112.1:0-8799 GCA_048885285.1 Candidatus Odinarchaeota archaeon | reverse complement strand
TCCAGTATTTCCATCAATGAAATAAAAAGATTAATGTATATTAGAAATCTTTTAAGTTGGGATCAACAAGTTAATATGCCCAAAGGTTCGGTTAAAGGAAGGGCTGACCAATTAGTATTAATTCAAAATTTGATTCACAAAAAAATTAAATCAGATAAAACTGGAGATTTAATAAGGAGTGTTGAAAAATTAAACAATCTCAATGAAACCGATTTAGCTATGATAAGAGAAGCTAAAAGACATTATATACAAGCAACTAGAATACCGGAGGATTTATTGAGTGAAATTACTAAGCAATCAACTTTAGGTTATAGTGTATGGGAGAAAGCTAGAGAAAAAAGTAATTTTTCAATTTTTCAGCCTTATCTTGAAAAAATGATTAATCTTCAGATAGAATATGCTGAAAAACTAGATACAGGTCCAACTTTATATTCAACACTAATTGATTTATATGAACCAGGAGTAACTTACGATTGGATTTTAAAAATCTTTATGAACCTTAAACCAAAATTAATAAAATTCATTAAAGCTTTAGAAAAATCTTCTAACAAACCAGATCAGTCAGTATTAAAGAGATATTATGATCCTGAGAAACAATGGCAACTAAGTCTAGATATAATTAAAAAATTGAATTTTGATTTTAATATTGGGAGGCAAGATAAATCCACTCATCCATTTACTGTTTCTTTATCATCGAAAGATATTAGAATAACCACAAGAATACGGGAAAATTTTCTAATAGATTGTCTTTTTTCAACCATTCATGAATGTGGTCATGCTCTATATTATATGGGATTTAATGAAGAGATTCATGATACATTTTTAGCAGATTCATGTTCATATGGAATTGGTGAATCTCAATCAAGATTATGGGAAAATATTATAGGAAGAAGTAAAGAATTTTGGGTATATTGGTATCCAATTTTTCAAAAATATTTTCCTGAGAATCTAAATAACTATCCTTTAGAAGATTTTTATAGAGCAATAAATATTGTTCAACCTTCATTTATTAGAGCAGATGCTGATGAGGTTACTTATGGATTACATATTATCTTACGATTTGAACTAGAAAAAATGATGATTGAAGATAACATCCAAGTAAGTGAGTTACCCGCTTTGTGGAATGAAAAAATGGAAGAATTACTAGGAATTATACCACCAAATGATGCAATAGGACTATTACAAGATGCTCATTGGTCTAGTGGTGGATTCGGTTATTTTCCCACTTACGCACTTGGTAATCTTTATGGTGCCCAGATCTATCATAAAGCATTAAAAGATAATCCTAATTTAACTAAAGACTATGAGAAAGGAGAATTTTCTAATCTTTTAAATTATTTAAAGGAAAAAATTTATCAATACGGAAAAATATATAGGGCCAACGATTTAATAAAAAGAGTTACAGGAGAAGATCTAAATCCTAATCATTTCATGAAATATATTGAAAAAAAATTTAAACCAATCTATAATCTTTAAAAATTCCTTTTTTTTTATTTTTATAGTTTTTAAGTTTAAGATTCTTTTAATTTATATAATTTTTAAAAAGATAATAAAATGTTATTACAAGTCAAAAAATTCTCAGAAAAACTATTACTCCCATTAGCTAAGAAATTAAAAAACATTCCAGCTAATTATTTTACACTATTAGGTCTAATTTCAGCGATAATTACTTTTTTTGGATTTATATTCCAATTATTGATAATAATTGTTATTTTTCTTTTCATCACTGAATTTTTTGATCAGTTAGATGGGGTAGTAGCACGACTTCAAGGACCTACAACATTAGGAGGATTCTTAGATTCTACATTAGATAGAATTGGAGACTTTTTTTTATTTTTTGGGATTATTTTAGGGGGATATACTATAATAGAAATTGGTCTAATCGTTATTTTTGGAGCTTTTTTAACATCTTATACACGTGCTAAGATTGAAGCATTAGGTATTGAAAATTTATATGGTGTTGGAATATTAGAACGTACAGATCGTATACCAATTTTATTTATTGGCGCAATTTTGCAGATTTGGTTTTCATTTGCTCTCTGGTGGACGATGATAATTTTGGCAATTGGAACAAATATTACAGTAATTCAGAGAATAATTTTTGCTTTTCGAAAGTTTTCAAATAATAATAAAGAAAATTTAGAATCTTGAATTTTATTATATCTTATTCTTTAAAATTGCTGTTTGGAAAATAATAAAATATTTATGCTCATCATTATAATAGTAATCGTTATTCCAAGTGATAAAGCTAATACAATCGGATTTAACATCTCAAAAAACATAGTTGGTAAAATAATAATTGTAGACAATTGACTTCCTAAATAAACTGATAAAATAGCAGCAAGAGGAACCGAAGAAACTAAAACACCAAAGAAGATTCCGATTGAACATGTTATTGACATTGAAGAGATTCCAATTATTAATGATTCAAAAGTTATATTTAAATAATTTTCTTTCAAATCTCCTGTAAAGGCATCAATTCCTAGACCTAAAATAAGGGATATTGAAATAGCAATAACTAAACATAAGTATACGGCTAAATATTTAGCTAAAATTAAACTGCTACGCCTTACGGGTCTGATTAAAAATAATTCATAAACATGACGATTTTTTTCACTCACTATTGAAGTGCTTAGCATTATCGCGGAAAGTGTACCCCCTATACTTGAAACAAGTATAGAAACTAAAAAAGAAATTGGCATTCCTTCTAAGTCATTAGGACTAATAAATTGAATAAGGAAAGAAAGCAATGGTAATCCAAACCAAAGTACAATCATTACTTTTGATTTTGCATATCCTTTTAATTCATCAAAAAAGATTAAAAATAAACTCAATTGGTTTCACCTTCAACTAATTTTAGATATACTTCCTCTAGACTTGGTTCTACTAGATTAAAACTACGTAATTTGCATTCCTGTTCGAATAAGCTTTTCAAAATAGAAGATATACTTATATCTATATCCGCATCGGCTTTTAAATGAATTAATTGTTTGTTAGATTTAATGTTTTCAACATAATCAATATAACTTAAACGATCCAAGTCTTTACAAAGAGGAGTATTTTCAGCAACAATAATTTCTATGACATTTCCTATACGGAAACTATTTTGAAGTTTTTCTGGACTTCCAATTGTTAAAATTTTACCCTTATTTAATATACCTATTTTATCAGCTATATCTTGAACATCACTTAATATGTGTGATGAAAAGAAAATAGTAATATCACTTTTTCCTAATTGTTTTATGATTTTTTTAAATTGGAATCTCATATTAGGATCTAGGCCAGTTAAAGGTTCATCCAACACTAAAATCTGTGGTTCATGAAGTAAAGCTTGACCTAATCTTAATTTTTGAAGCATTCCTCCAGATAAGTGAACAACTTTTTTATATCTTACGTCAGATAAATAGGTTAATTTTAAAATTTCCTGAGTTCGTTTGTTAATTTGTTCGGAAGTGAGACCTGATAAACGTCCAAATGTCTTAAATACCTGATCCACAGTTCGCCATACTTGAAAACCAGCTTCTTGTGGATGATATCCAATTAGATTATTTAAGTCCTTCCAATTATTAGAAATTTTTCTCCCATTAACTAGAACATCTCCAGAAAAATTTCTTATTAAACCCACTAATATTTTGATAGTCGTTGTTTTACCTGCACCATTAGGACCAATGTATCCAAATATTTCTCCTTTAGGGATTTTAAATGATATATCATCTAATGCTAGAAGTTCTTTATAGTTTTTAGAAACATTTTTGAATTCTATGCAAGTAGTTTTATTCATAATTGATATTGAATTAATTGTAATAGGTTAGCTAAGAAAACGTTGCTTTAATAATTATGCTATTTAACTTCCATAATTTAGAGGGAAGACTACAAGAAATTTTACTTCTTACTTTTAGTTATTCCATAGTTTGAGATGATTTTCTTCTAAAAGCTATTATAAAATTTAATTGTTCTTTATCAATTAATAATTTCAATAATTTTATCATAGTATTATTAATAGGAAATGGAAATATTCTTGCGTTTACTATCGTTCTTGCCGCTTTTCTATATTTTTCATCTAACATTTCTTAAATTTATTAAATTATTTTTAAATATAATCAAATCTAAGAATATTTATTAAGATTTAATTATGAAAAAAATTTAATTTAATGATTTTTTCCATAATTTTTGCAGAATTAATTTACAAAATTTGAAGAAAAATGGAGAAAGATAATGGAGTATAGAACCTATCCAGAATTTAGTACTCACTATCCCTTAATTCTCACGACCTTTATGAAAAGACCAGTAAAAGTCTATCCAAATGAGATAGGCGTAGTTTATCGAAACCATGTCTCAGGTAAATATTACCATTTTACATGGATTGAGTGGTATAAGCGTACTTGTCGCTTAGCTAATGCTTTAAATTCTCTTGGTGTAAAGCCAGGAAAACCAGGTGAACCGGGGGAAAGAGTTGCAACTATGGCACTAAATACACATAGACACCTAGAACTTTATTATGCTGTACCCTGTAGTGGGGCAGTACTCCATCCAATCAATGTGAGACTTACATTGGAACACATAATCTATACTATAAATCATGCTGAAGATACAATCATATTTTTTGATGATCTAATGCTACCCATGGTTGAGAGCATCTATGATCAAATAAAAAATACTGTAAAGAAATTCGTATATATGTCAGATAAACCTGGAATGCCTGATACAACGATAGAAAATCTTTATGAGTATGAGTTATTGCTTCAACAGGAATCTGAAAAATTTGAATGGCCTTATTTAAATGAGGATAACTATGCTACTCTCTGTTATACTACAGGCACTACAGGGCTTCCAAAGGGTGTTATGTTCACTCACAGAGCGCTTTACCTTCAGAGTTTGCATTTAATAGCCCAAACAACTATTGTTAATGATCCAACATATGTACATCTTGGTGAGAATGTTATTACTATGATAATTACTCCCCTGTTTCACATCCATGCATGGGGTGCGCCTTTTCATTATGTTTTTATGGGAGTAAAAATAGTGTTACCAGGCACATTTACGGTTGATGGATTCTGCGAACTAGTTCAAACTGAAAAAGTGACAACTGTGTCGGTTGTACCTACAATTCTGGCCCTACTTCTTGAATATAAAGATTTGGATAAATATAATTTGAATAGCCTTAAAGCAGTTGGCGTGGGTGGAGGTGCTTTACCATTGGGATTAAAAACTAAGGTTGAGAATAAAATTCCTGGATTTACTGCAACATCAGGATATGGTATGACTGAAACAGCCCCAGTTACCATAAGGGCTTTTGTCAAGAAATATATGGCAGGTTGGTCAAAAGAAAAACTTGATACTGTAAGAGTTAAGACAGGAATTTCAATTCCTGGACTAGAAGTAGAAGTTTTTGATGAAAATGGGAAGCCAATCCCTCATGATAATAAAACTATTGGGCAGATCGTTATCCGTGGTCCATGGGTGATGGAAAAATACTATAAGAATCCTGAAAAGTCTGCTGATGTATGGTATGATGGATGGTTCCATACTGGGGATTTGGCTAAAGTTGATGAAGAAGATTTTATAATCATTGCAGATAGGATGTCGGATATCATTAGAAGCGGTGCAGAAATGGTTCCTACGGTACTCCTTGAAAATCTAGCTGCAATGGCTGATTTCGTACTCGAAGCTACCGTAGTAGGAGTTCCAGATGAAATATGGGGGGAAAAAGCGATGGCTATAATAAAACTTATTCCTGGATCCGATAAAAATGAACAAGATCTAATAAATTTTCTTACGATCGAAGGTGTAGATAAGGGAAAAATTACTAAATGGATGCTTCCAAAACTCATAGCTATTGTCGATGAAATACCCAGAACAAGTGTAGGGAAATTTAATAAAATAGAAATTAGAAAAAATCTGGATAAGTTCTTAGAAAAGGCTAAGGATATGAAAAGTAGTAAAAATATTACTCAAACTCAACAATAATCTAGGAAATTTCCAGAATTCATAATTTTTTATTGTATGATTAAAATTTAAAATTCAATTAAATTTTTGATCTTGTTTAGTTATTGATTATTGGTTAATAATTAAGATTAAAATTAGTTGTTTTCCTAATTAGTTAATATTAAAAATTAAGAAATAAAATATATACATTTTCATTGTGTTTGGTTATGGTTATTAATTGCATAATTATTGGTCATGGTGCCAGAGAACATGTTATTGGTGAAGCTCTGGTTAAGGGTGGAGCAAATTTATATTCTTTTATGAGTTTTAAAAATGCTGGATTAGAAGATTTAAGTAAAAAAATTAAAATTCATTCTGAGACTGATTTCAAAGAAATTATTGATTTTTGTAATGAGAATAAAATTGATTTTGCCGTAATAGGCCCTGAGGCACCATTAGTAGTTGGAATTGTAAATGCCTTGGAAAAGGGAGGTATTCCATGTGTGGGACCAAAAATCGAAGCTGCCCAGTTAGAGGGATCTAAAATCTTTACAAGAGGATTACTTAAAAAGTATAAGATAAAATCAAACATTTGGAGTAAAGAATTTTATTCTATAGAGGGAGTTACTGATTTTATTGATGAAAAAGGAGAGGATAACTTAGTTGTAAAGCCTGATGGATTAACTGGTGGTAAGGGTGTTAAAGTATATGGAGATCATCTTTTTTCTAAACAAGATATTATCGATTATTGTCAAGAATTAATCAACCAAAAAAAACTTTTTATTTTAGAAGAAAAGTGTGAAGGTGAAGAATTCACACTTCAGACATTTGTTGATGGTAAAAATGTTATAGGAACACCTTTAGTCCAAGATCATAAAAGAGCTTATGAAGATGACAAAGGTCCTAATACTGGTGGTATGGGATCTTACTCAATAGAAAATCATCTTATGCCTTTTATAACTCAAGCAGATGTGGATGAAGCTCTTAAAGATATGAAAAATGTAGTGGCTGCTGTAAAAACCGAAACGGGTATTGAATATAGAGGGTTTTTATATGGACAATTTATGAAAACTGTCAAGGGTAATAAACTTATCGAATTTAATGCTAGAATGGGTGATCCTGAAGCTATAAATGTTTTACCTCTTTTAAAAACTAATTTTGTTGATGTATGCCAAGCGATTATTAATGGTACTCTTGATAAACTTACAACCGAATTTGAAAAAAAAGCGACAGTTTGTAAATATCTAGCTCCTGAAGGTTATCCTGTCTCTCCAAAGAGAGATGAATTAGTAACAATAAATAAAGATGAAATCAATAAGATAGGAGCGAAACTTTATTATGCTTCAATATATAGAGAAAATGGAAAGATTTATACTACTACATCGAGGGCAATTGGAGTATTAGGGATAGCAGACAGTTTGGATGCTGCTGAGAAAATAGCAGAACAAGGTGTTGCATGTGTAAAGGGCAAATTATTTCACAGAAAAGATGTTGGTACACGAAAACTATTACAAAAGCGAATTAATCATATGAATTCTATTTTAAAATAAAAAAAAGTCTATTCAATGAGATTTTCAAATTGCTAGATTTTTATATTCTATAACAATTAAATTCTAATAATTTTTAGAGTAATTTAAATTTGAATTATGAATTGGCATGAAAAAAATGCTGAATTTAATGCGCTAATAAAACAACTTTTTCATGATAATGATTGGCAGAAAAGAGCAGAAGCGGCAAGAAAATTAGGAATGTTAAAAGATGGAAGAGCCACTAATTTGATGTGTAGAGCTTTAAGAAGTGAAAAAGATCATATAGTTGTTAATAAAATTATTGAGGCATTAGGTAGAATTGGAGATGCTAGAGCTACACTTAGAATAATTGAAAAATTTAAAGAAGAACAAGAAAAAAATGAGAGCGATAAATTTAGAATAATATACATAATTGAAGGTTTAACAAAAATCAAGGATAGAAGAGCATTATCTTATTTAGGCCCTTTATTAGATTCTTCTGATGATGATATTAAAAATCTAGCAATAAACGCTTTTGATATAATAGAACCAAAATGGAAGGAAATTATAGAAAGAGAAAGAAATAAGTCCATTCAAGAAATTTTTAAATTAAAAGATTAATCAGTTATTATTACTATAAATAACCTCTTTATTTGATTTTTAAATAATAAAGACTTAATAAGTAGTTATTTAAAATTTTAAAAATGCTCTTATTACAAATTAAAAATTATTATTCCATAGAAGGAAAATTACTTGAAAAAAAAACCATTCTGTTGTTGTTGGGATTTGGAAGGACCAATATCAGCTACTGATTTTGCGGCAGAATTAGCAAACAAATTAAGTGAAAAATCAAAATTTAAGTCGTTAAAATATAAAATGAGTCAATTTTTTACTATGATTTCTAACTATGATGATTATTTAATTGATACTCCAGGAGTGAGGGAATCTTTAAATATTCTAGAGTATCAACCAGGAGATACTCTTAGATTAATGGCTCCTTTATATATTTCATTTTTTAATGAAAGGGAGATGATTGATTTTGCAAAAAGAAAAATTGGCTTACTCCCTGGTTGCAAGGAATTAATTAAAATTTTAGCTATTGAGTGGAATATTTTTATAATTTCGGTGACGGTTATGAGACTGACTGGACTGTGTTATCGAATGTTGTGCATAAATACCGATCGCTTGGACAATTCAAAATTACATTACAGGTACGCGATGACCTGGATGGGATTAGTGAAGAAGCAGCCGTGTTCATTAACGTGACCGAAAAAGTGAACGAACCCCCTAAGGTAAGGATTACTTATCCTCTCGACGACGACTCGGTAGCCGGAGAGCTAACCATCCAAGGCTATGCTGAAGACCC
>JBHLQA010000111.1:0-8813 GCA_048885285.1 Candidatus Odinarchaeota archaeon | reverse complement strand
GGGCTGAACAAGAAAGATTAAGACTTGAGAAAATTAAGAAATTAAAAATAGAATTAAGTCAATTAGAAAATGACTTTAATATGGGCTTAAAAATAGAAGATTTTGAAAAAACAGAAGCAATATTAGAAGCTGCAAAAAACATTATTTCTATTCTTGATGATGAGAAAATAAAGATCAAATGGGAGCAATATGAAGATAATGCTTTAAAATCGAAAATTAGAAAAGAATTAATAGAAAAGTCTGAAAAATTAATAGAAGAAAGCATTATTTTAAAGGATAAATATCTTTTTGAAGATTTAAGGCAAAAGTTAAATGAAATTATAAAACAATTAGAAGAAAACGAGATAACGGATTATTTAAAAGAAATAAGAGCAATAAAAAATAATATTATAAATGTTGAAAAAGAATTTCAAAAGACCTTACACAGAATAGAATATTTAATAAATAATGTTAAAAATCTCCAAGATAAGAAGAATTATAAAAATGCTATCAAAGATAGCAAAGAAATTATCCAACTTGCTGAATCAATTAAAAAAAAAGATATTGCAGAGGAATATTCCAAATTAATTAAAATACTTCAGGAACAACTTAAGTTTAAAGAGCTCAAGGATTCTATTACAAAACTAAATGATGAAGGATTAAAATTATTAGGAAAAGGTAATATTACTTCTTCTCTTGAAAGATTTAAATTAATTCAAAATTCTCTAATAGAATATATAAAAGATAATTTAAAATAATTTGAAATTATAATAAACGACCGTAAATAACAGCAGTATTATATTCAAACTTAACTAAATCATTTAACTGATGCTTTTTAAATAGTTTTTTTAGATCTATAATCATGGAATTGAATGAAGGATGGTCATCTAAAGGAAGATAAGAAGTAGAAAGTACTCTACCTTCTAATCCTTCATAATCGAAAATTTGAGAATTATAAAACTTTTGGATTTGATAACTTTTCTCCGAGTAATCTCCGCCGAAAAACTTTTGATAATCTAATATTCTCTTTTTAACATATTTATAGTCAGTACCATATTTATTGATAAACTCTTCATAGTCTTTTAAAAATTCATTCTTCTGATTGTCTCGACGATTCCAAATCAAAACAATCCATCCATTAGGTTTAAGAATTCTTGAAAATTCAATTCTAGTTTTTTCTAAATCAAACCAATGGAAAGCTTGGCCTACCGTAATTATATCAACACTCTTAGGGTCAAGCGAAGAATTTTCAGCTGAACCTTCAATACTTGTAAAATTAGAGTACTTACTTAATTGGATTTCTCCAGCTTTTCTCATATCTATATTTGGTTCAACTCCATAAACCTTATTTCCTTCCTTTAAAAAAAGTTCGGTGAGAATTCCTGTACCTGATCCTATATCTGCTATTACAGAATCATTTGATAATATTAGTTTTTCTTTTAAGAATGGAATTACCTCTTTTGGATAAGATGGTCTAAATTTAATATATCTTTCTACTCTTGAAGAAAAACGCTTTTTTGGGTCTTTTTTTAAATTATTATCAAACATGATATCTTTAAATATAAAACAACTTATAGTTATAAATAACATATCCTATATAAAATATCTAATATTAATTCCAATGAGTAATACCGAGGAGATTTAAATTTCTAAAACCCAATTCGTACCTGATGATTTCGAGATCCCTAATCAGCTTGAAACAGACAATTTTCGTCTTCGAATGCTATCTGTGGATGATGTCGAAAAGGATTATGAAGCAGTTATGGAAAGCCAAGAGCTACTCCATGCTATGTTTGGTGGTCCATGGCCGACATCAGGGTTTACCATCGAGGAGAACTTTAAAGATCTGAAAAGACACCAAAAAGATTTTTTAGATCGTAAGGCTTTTACTTATAGTGTTGTATCATTGGATGATTCAAGAGTCCTTGGCTGCCTTTACATTAAACCATCGGATGAGATAACTACTGATGCTGTTGTAACCATGTGGGTTCGCCAAACGGAATATGAGAAGGGATTAGATAAAATTCTCTTCAGCACTGTAAAGAACTGGATTAGCTTAAATTGGCCTTTTAAAAATGTAGATTTTCCAGGTAGGAAATAACTATTGTTTAATAAAAATAGGTAAAAAAAAATATATATAAAATCTTTATTTATGTATGTTTTTGTTTTATTAGTGTTAACTTTCCACCTGCCATTAATTCTTCTAAATCCTGCTTACTTAGTGAATGAGTTAACTCAATATCTAAATTTTTGGTTTTATTTCTCAGTGAGACATTACCAGACTTTATCATAGATAAATCAATCTCAAACTGATCACCGGCATCAATTTTATTATAATCTTCTTTATTTACAAAAGTTAATGGCACAATTCCAAAATTTACTAGATTTGCTAAATGAATGCGTGCAAAACTCTTAACTATTACAGCTTTAATTCCTAAATATTTAGGTGCAATTGCTGCATGCTCTCGACTTGAGCCTTGACCATAATTCTCGCCTCCAATAATAAAACCTCCTCCTTTATCAAGAGATCTGTCATGAAATGTTTCATCTACTACATTGAAAACAAATTTACTGATCTCTGGGATATTGCTTCTTAAAGGTAGAATTTTAGCTCCAGCTGGCATGATATGATCTGTTGTTATATCATCTTCTACTTTTAGGAGAACTTCCCCTTCTAATTTTTCTGGTAAAGGATTAAATTCCGGTAATGGTTTGATATTTGGACCTCTAACAATTTCTATACTTTTAGCTTCCTCAGGAGATAATGGTGGAATAATCATATTATCATTGACTAAAAACCATTTAGGCATTTCTATTTTGGGCAAGCTACCAAACTTTCTAGGATCTGTTATCTTACCTTCAATTGCAGCAATAGCAGCAGTTTCAGGACTTACTAAGTAAGCATTAGCACTCTTTGTTCCTGATCTTCCAAGGAAGTTTCTGTTAAAAGTTCTTAGGGAAACAGCATTACTCTTAGGAGCTAATCCCATTCCAATACATGGACCACACGCATTTTCTAGAATTCTTGCTCCTGCTTTTATTAAATGGCCCATTTCACCTGATTCTATCATATGATCTACTACTTGTCGAGAACCAGGAGATACCGTTAAAACGGTGTTTAGATTTATTGTTTTCCCTTTTAAGATATTAGCAACAATTTTGAGATCTCTTAGGGAAGAATTAGTACAACTTCCAATACATACTTGATCTACATTTAAGCCCTCTAATTCCTTAACGGTTTTAACATTCCCTGGACTATGAGGTTCAGCAATAAGTGGTTCCAATTCACTTAAATTTATCTCGATTATTTCATCATAAATAGCATCCTCATCAGATAACAATTCAATCCATTGATTTCCTCTTTCTTGAGCTTCTAAAAATTCTTTAGTAATTTCATCTGAAGGGAAAATTGAAGTAGTAGCCCCTGTCTCGGTTCCCATATTTGTTATCGTTCCTCTTTCTGGGACTGTTAATGTCTTTATTCCTGGACCAGTATACTCTAGAACTTTATTTACTGCTCCTTTTACACCAATCCTTCTTAATACTTCCAAGATAACATCTTTTGCTGATACAAAATCTGGAAGTTTCCCTGTAAGATACATTTTCACAACTTTTGGCATTTTTAATCTAAATGGCTCTCCTGCCATAGCCGCAGCTACATCGAGCCCACCAGCTCCAATCGCAATTGATCCAACACCCCCTCCAGTAGGAGTATGACTATCACTACCCAATAATGTTCTTCCTGGACGTGCGAATCGTTCAAGATGTACTTGATGACAGATACCATTGCCGGGACGCGAAAAATATAAACCATATTTTGCTGCAATACTTTGGAGATATCTATGATCATCAGGATTCTTGAAATCAGTTTGTAATGTATTATGATCTACATAACTTACTGATAATTCGGTTTGAACCCTAGGAACGCCCATTGCTTCAAATTGCAAATAAGCCATAGTACCAGTTGCATCTTGGGTTAATGTCTGATCAATTTTAATGGCAATATCTGTGCCTTTTTCTAAATTCCCCTCAACCAAATGATTTTCAAAAATTTTTTCAGTTAAAGTTTTTCCCATTTTTATTCATTTATTCCTTTTATGATTCCTATTCTGGATAAAATAGATACTAAAATAATTAAAATTAAAATGCTATTAAATTTTACTTTTGAAAACAACCATTTTATTTTCCCATAATAAATACTTTATCTATTTGATTATCAATTTGGTTTAACTTTTTAAATTTTAAATGATTTTCCAAATTAGATTTTTACTTTATAGAGATAATTGATATGAGAAGAGATTTACAACCGCTTTCAAAAGAGGAATTATTAGATTATATTGAAGATATATCCAAGAATTGGCTCGCAATTGATGGTACTTGGTTTCAAACTATTGAAAGAGAATATGGTCTTGAAAAAGCTATAGAACTTGATGTTAAGCAATGGGAAAGATTTACCATAATTGAAGCGAAAAGAATCATGAATAGATTCAAAATTCCTAAAAATGGGGGAATTCCTGCTTTGATTAAAGCCTTGAAATACAGAGTATATGCAAATATAAATAAACAAGAATTTATTGAGATTACTGATAATAAATGTGTGTTCAGAATGAATAATTGCCGTGTTCAATCTGCTAGAAAACGTAGAGGTCTTCCAGATTTTCCTTGCAAACCTGTGGGTATAGTAGAATATGGATTATTTGCTAAAACAATAGATCCTCGCATAAGGACTAAATGTATTGCCTGTCCTCCAGGGTCACATCCTGAAAACTATTTTTGTGCCTGGGAATTCACGATTACCGAGGAAACATAATTTAACTAAGAGAAATAGCTTATATTAAATCCATCGGTTACAAGCCTGTATCTAGCTATAATTGATGATCATAATAAATCAATAGGAGACATACCGAAAAGCAATAAATTTATAACACCCCTTAAAAATAGTATGATAAAAAGTTTAAAAGGATGACAATCCTAACTCTATTATAACATGCTATTGATTTATTAGAACTGAAAATATATTATATTTTAATAATTAATTGAAAAAAATTGAAAAAAAAATGATTTTATATGTCCGAAGAAAATATTAGAGGGCAAATTAGTGCCAAAGAAGATGAGATAACTCGCATTGAAGAAGAAGCCACGAAAAAAGAGGCCTCTGCGGAAAGTGAAATAGAAACAGACTATAATCCTAAAATTGACGCGGCTGAAGCAAAATCAAAAGAAGCAGAAAGTTTAAAAGAAGAAGCTATTGAAAAAGCAGCAGAATGGACTGCCAAAAAGAAAGAAAGAACTACTGCTGCAAAAGAAGCTGCTAAAACTCTTAAAACTTTAAAAAGTGAAAAAGAGAAAGCTTTAAATGCTAAATTGAAAGAAATTGAAGGGGAAAAGAAATCTAAAGTAAAAGCAATTCAATCAGAAATTAAAGCTTTACAAAAAGAAATAGCCGCTATAGAAAAAGCTAGAGCTAAAGAAATGGCTGAATAATAGAAAAGAAACTCTAAATTTAACAATTCTCTTAGTTATCTTTTTTTTTATATTTTTACATTATATCTATTAAAACCTTTTTCCTTAAGAAAATTGAAAACCTTAATATTAGCTGGGTTTGGACCATATGGTCAATTTCCTACAAATTTGAGTGGTGAAATTGTTAATAGAATCTCAAATCAAGATAAAGGATTTTCATTTGTAAAAAAAAATATACCTGTTAGCTGGAAAAGAAGTATTAGAACATATAAGGACCTTTTATCAAAAGTACCATCAAAACCTTTATTAATAGTAATTCTAGGTATTCATCAAAGTAATAAATTTCATCTTGAAAAAATGGGATGGAATTTTATTATGGGAAAAGATATTGATAATAAATTTAGATTTGGACCTATAAAATATTCCTCCTACCCTTTTATTAAAACCAAATTTAATCTAAACGAACTCTATTCTATTCTTGAAAAAAAAATAAATATTTCTATATCTCATTTTGCTGGATATTATTTATGTAATTATCTTTATTATTGGGCTCTCTATTTATCAAGAAAAGAATATCCCGTTATTTTTATTCACATACCAAATAAGGGAAACTTAATAGATCTTCTTATGAAAGTTAAGATAATATTAAGGATAATTATTAAATTATACTTAAAGAAGAAATTATAAATTTAATGGTAACTTTTGCCCTTTTTCGTTAATCATATCTTTAGCCTTCTCTGAATGAATTCTCAATTCATCATATAACCAATTTAAAAGGCGCATTTTAGAGTTATAAATCTCAACTTCTTCCTCGAATAACTCCATTTTCATATTCCTTATTAAAGTGATTTTCTATATTTCAAGAGAATTAATCACACATATTTATCTAAGTGATATCTAAATATTATAAGATCAATTCTGAAATTATTTTAATGCTAGTAAATATAATAAATATTAAATAAGAATAGAGTAGAATCTAAGATTTTATATATTTTTTTTGAATCTTTTCAATTTCATACATAATGGTCTCAATAGGTTCTCCATTTATCACTCTATACATTTTATTAATTAACTCTTCAGGAAATATCTCAAATTGAGCAATTTCTTCTTTATAAAGTTTGAATTCTTTAGAAACTTCATATATATCTGAACTTCTTTTTAGATCAAATTCTCTGGTAATTATTTGGATGAAAGAATTAATTAAATCATTATAAAATTCATCTTCTAATTGTTGTGCTGTGTAATTGATGTCATATATCATATGATTGTATTTCTTATTAATTTTTTCAAGTTCTTCTTCTCTTTTACTATTAATCTCATCGATTCTTGGCTGTAATTCATTTTTTTTCATTTCTAACTCTTTAAGTTTAGATTTTAACAGTTCAATCATAATACTCTTAAATCAATGACTTTATTTAAAGAATTATAAAGTTAAACCTAACCATAGAACTATTTTTTTTTGATAAAAATTTCAATTTATATAAAAATATAATAGAACTTTTATTATATTATACAATTGATAACTTTAATTGATTTAAGTTTTAATGTCAAAAAAAAAAAATATACCAGCACCAGAAGACAATCTTAAATTTATTGATGTTCATTGCCATTTACCTTTTCCTCGTCCCAAAAATGATCAATTACCTTCAGATAGAGAGCAATACTTAAGCTACTTCAAAATGGGGGGTCAATTTTTAATTACTAGTACTATATATATAAACACCTTAAAGATAACATTAGATTTTTTGAAGAAATTTGATAAAAATTTTGGTTTTACATGTGGTTGGGCACCTCAAACTGTTACTTATACTCCTAAAACTAAATATGATTCAGAATGGAGGAATTGGATTAACTTTATTCAAAATAATTCTGAAAAATATTTAGGGATTGGTGAAATTGGCTTAGATTTCCATCATGCGAAAACCTTAGAGAAAAGAAACTATCAAATTAAAGAATTTAGAAAAATTATTGAATTAACAAAAGAACTAAATAAACCATATATTCTACATGTTAGAAATGCTGCTAAGCATGAATTTGATAAACAATATCCAAACCATAAATTTAATAAAGAAGATGCAGCAAATAAAGAGGTTCTGAATATTCTAAAAGAATATAATATAGAACCTAAGAAAGTAATATGGCATTGCTTTTCAGGACCAGCAGAATATGGAAAAATCTTATCAGATCAAGGTTTTATGCTGTCTGTTCCTAGTTCAGCCTATGGATTTGAAAAATGGCGAAAAGTTTCTAGATTTTCGCCATTAGAATCATTACTTACAGAAACTGATTCCTATTATCAACACCCATTCAAAAGAGGTCCCATAAATGTTCCTTCAAATGTGAGATATTCTATTGCTGCTATTGCTTATTCTCATGAAGTTTCACAACAATTAGTCAGTGAAAAAACAGTAGAAAATGCCATTAAATCTTTTAATTTAGACATTGAATCCTAACTTTATTATGCAAAATTTTTTTTAATTGGTCTTAGAGAGGAATTTTTATTTGAATATAAATAATATAAATTCAATTAAAATATTCTTAAAAAAAGTGTGATTTGATCAAATGGGAAGAAGTAAAATTATAGGAATAATAATAGCAATTGTAGTAGCCACAGGTGCGGGATTATTTTTCCTAATTGGATTTCTAACTTATGGTACGATTTCTTCTTCAGGTTCCCGATTTTATACTCCAAGTCCTAGTTTAATTCGCTCTCCAGAACCAATCCTAATAAGAACTGATATTGGAAAGATCAATGTTGGATATAACACAAGTGAAACTGAAAATGTAGTTAAATTAGATTACAATATAAGAATGGGTAGTACTCATATGATTGGAAAGGCTATTACAGATTTTTTCGTAATTGAATGGGATAATATGACTTATCTTGAGATTGATAAAATAAGTTTTGTTTTAAGAACTAAATCTGGAGTCTCTTTGGATCCAACAAATTGGTTCTCCATAAAGCGAATTGAAATTAATGTCACTCTAAGAACGGATCTTATCTATTCAATAGAAGAATATGCTACTACGGGTAATGTGGTTAATGATATTCCAAATAATGTAACTGTTGATAACTTACATATTGAGACTACCACAGGTAATTCAGTTATTAATTTAGATCAAGCGGCAATTAGGGGTTTAAGAGCCGAATCAACCACAGGTGAAGTATCCATGTATGCAAAAAAGTCAAATTTTACAAGTGATATAATTGCTACTATTACTACAGGGAATCTTAGATTGAACTTTTCTAGTTGTTTAATAAATGGTAATATTGATGCTGAAATAACGACAGGAAAAATAACATTTAATTCTTATAATATAAGGTGTTTAACGAATGTAAACTGGGATCTTGAAACTACAACAGGAGGCAT
>JBHLQA010000110.1:0-8814 GCA_048885285.1 Candidatus Odinarchaeota archaeon | reverse complement strand
ATCTTTTCTAGAACTCATGGCAACTCTAGTCATTTTATCTAAATCTCTTAATT
The DNA here is from genome assembly GCA_048885285.1 of Candidatus Odinarchaeota archaeon. Taxonomy (GTDB): domain Archaea; phylum Asgardarchaeota; class Lokiarchaeia; order Sigyniarchaeales; family SOKP01; genus Loki-b32. The sequence continues at coordinate 8,761 of JBHLQA010000110.1, read as the reverse complement.
CAATTGGATCTCCTTCAAATACAGGAAAAATTAAAAATTTCGCAGTATCTTTTTCAAAATCAGCCCCTCTTTTATACACTCGGAAATCTATACCATCACCATAACCAGTGCGAACGATATATCCTCGTTTTCTTAAATCCATATAGATTATATATTTCTGCCACAATCTTTCATCAAATTGAGTAAAGTTCTCTATTGCTGTTTCAAAACTGAATTGAACATTATTTTCATCATTATCTTTCCATAATAGAATTCGATTACGTTCAATTAAAAGAAGCACTTCGATTGGCTCTAATACTAAGAATTCGTCATTTTTTTCATCCTTTTCAAGCGTGCCAATATATGAATTTTCATAAAATTCTTGAATTCCTTTAGGATCTAAAATAATAACCTTATCCTTTTCAATTATTCCTTCTACTTGAATTTTCTCGACTTTTTCAGTTGAATCTTCTGTCATCTAACAATAAATATGAATTCATAATAATTAATGAATTTATCCTTCTGCTTTTCTTTCTTTAAAAAATGCGAATATAAAAAAACTCAGAATTAAACGATTTCTTTAATAAACTATTCTTTTATAAATCCTTGCAAATTTAATCCTTAATAAGTGGAAGTGAGAAATAAAACGTACTTCCTTTATCATTACCCTCAGATTCCATCCATATTTCTCCAGCATGGGATTCTATTATTTTTTTTGAAATATATAGTCCTAAACCAGTACCATCAATTCCTAAATCAAATCCTTGCCCATAACGCTCAATTTTACCAAATTGTTTAAAAATTCTATCTTTTTCTTCTTTTGTAAAACCTATTCCATTATCTTTTATAGATACAATCACAAAATCCTCAGTTAAATCCGTTTTTATATCAATCCTGCCGCGTGGAGGCGTGTATTTAATAGCATTTGACAATAAATTTGAGAGAACCTCATGAATCTCTTCCTTTTCAAATCGAGTTATTATAGTTTCATGAATTTCTAAATTAATTGAATGCTTACGTTTAACTGCCAAAGGATGTAATTCATTGGCACAGTAATTAATCAAAAACGATAAATTCTCTTTTTCAACTTTAGGTTTTAAATCTGGAGATTCTAATCTGGAAGTGTATAGAAGATCATTGACTATTTTTTGCAATCTTGCACATCCTTTCTCAACTTCCTCTAAATTAGAAATTATTTCAGGATTTAGTTCTTCTGAATGCTTAGTTAAAATAAGATCTGTAAAACCCTTGATCGATACGAGTGGAGTTTTTAATTCATGAGATGCTCTACTTAAAAATTCAGATTTTAATCTATTTATTTGTTTTAATTTATTCTCCATCTTTTTACTTTCAGTAATGTCTCTTACAATTGCCCATATTCTATAAGGATCTCCCTGTTCATCATGTAAAATCCAGAATCTGATACTAACTGGTAAGATATTACCATTCTTAAGTATAAATTCTTTTTCATAAACTTTACTTTCACCTTCAGATAAATGAGTAAATAACATATTATCTTCATGTTCATACCATTTTGGAGGAGTAATTTGACGATTATGAAGCTCTAAAGCTTCTTCTCTTGTATATCCAATCATTTTAAGAAATGCTTCATTAACTTCAATAAAACGACCTTCCATGTCTGTAGAATAAATTCCATCAGTACTTGATTCAAATAAAGTTCTATATTTGTTTTCTGATTCTTTTAATTTCTGTTCAGCATTTTTTTTACTTGTATTATCGGTAATATAGGCAAAAGAGCCTCTATAATTTTGATTTTCATCTAAAATGGGAGCCGCATTTATTTCAGTATAGATGATATCCCCATTCTTTTTTAAAAATTGGAAATCATAAGTCTCTTTAATACCCTTTTCTCGTTTAGGTCGATTTCCTTCTATCAATGGTTTCATTGATTCAGGAATGAAAGAATAAAGATTTTTACCAATCATCTCATCTTTTGTATAACCTAGCATTTCACATATTCTTTGATTTATAAATATAGTATTCTGATTTTCATCTAATGCCCAAACACCCTCTTGTGCATCTTCAATCAAACTTCTATATTTCTCTTCAGATTTTCTTAATTTTTGCTCAGCTGCTTTACGTTTAGTAATATCTCTTGAAATTAAGATTGCTCCTCCTACTTTCTTGTTATCCATTAGGAATTTTCCTTTAAGTTCAACCCATAAATAGTTTCCATTCTTGTGTCTTGTTCTAAATTCTTCTGACAACTCTCCCTTTATTAATCCTTTCTTCATAGATGTAGAAACCCTCTTAAGATCATCTGGATGAACAAAATCTCTAGGTTTTTTTCCAAGAACTTCCTCCTTTCTGTATCCTAATAAAGAATAATAAGCTTTTTCATTGACATAAATATATTTAAAATCTTGGTCTAATATAACAATTAGATCATTACTGTTATTCGCAATTAAATTGAATTTTTTTTCAGTTTCTCTTAAATTTTGTTCTAACTTGTGTTTTTTTGTAACATCAGTAACAGTTCCTTCTATAAGGAGCCCATCAGTATCATATTCTTTAATTAGATGAGAATTAATTTGAATATAAATTAATTCACCCTGTGGAGTTCTTATTTTCGCAATATAATCTTTAACATATCCATTTTTTGATAATTCATCATGATAGCATTTTTGGACTTCAGGATCAGAAAAAAATTGTGATAAATGAGATCCTTTAAGATCAATTAGAGGATCTAATCCTAAAATCTTATTAATTGTTGTATTATGAATCAGTAACTTCCCTTTAAACAATCCTTTAAAATAACCTATATCTAGATTATTTATTATTTCTTGAAATTTTTCTTTAGAAATTACCTCTTCTTCATTATTTATATACAAATGTACTCATCTTCCTTAATATAAGATATCCCTTTATCGAGTGAAATTTATTTTATTTCAATTAATAATAGAGTATTATATTTTAAAGTTTTTTAAATTACCAAATTTTACAATGAGATTATAAAATACCAAATATTTATGTTGTTATGAAAGATATGCTTAAGAGACTTTTAATTGAATTAAATGGTGCTACGAAGGTTGTTTTTATGGGGATTGGTGAAGAAAAGCTTAGAGATGACGCAGTAGGCATATATATAATAAGTGAGCTCTTAACATATTCTAATGAAAAATGTTTATTTATTAATGCTGGAATTGATCCGATGAGCAGAATTGAAGATGTCATAGATTCTCAAGCATCACATCTTGTTCTTATAGATACATGCACTTTAAATCGACCCCCTGGATCAGTTGCTATAATCGAACGAGAAAATATTCAAGAATTGGTACCAATATCTTCCCATACAATACCTATTCATGTTGTTATCGACTTATTACTTGAAAGATTTCCTAATCTAAAGGTTTTTATGATAGGAATTGTACCAGAAAGTCTTGAAGGATTTTCAGAATTAAGTTTCTATAAAGAACATGAATATTCACTTGAGGAAAGAAGTGAAAACGAAGATCTTCCTTTTTTTGAATTAAATCTTACCCCGACAATTAAAAAAGTAGCTGATCAACTTATTATCCTTATTAAAAAGATCATCCAGAAAATATAATTTATTAATCTTTTTTCTCTGAGATATTTGAGATATAATCAATAATTAATTCAATAGTTCTTGTGATATTTTCTTGTTCTTCAGTTTTTAAATCATTTTTAAGATTTTCTAAAAATGCAATAACCTTATCTGCTTCTTTAAGCTTTCTTAAATAATCAGAACCTTCCTTATTCAAGGAACCTCCCCATGCCATTAAAATTACCATTAGTATTTGTAAATAAGTATGATAACGCATACATATAATTCTATTTAAAACTCATAGTTATCTCTAAAATTAAAAATAAAAAGTCATCTTACGGTTGAACAAATAGTATACATTTATATAGTAGATACGTAAATTAAATTGCAAAGAACTCAGATATTCAGATTTGATAAATTATTAAATAAAAGTTTAAAAACAAATTAATCTATTTTTTAGATGAAAATTCCGGATTAGAATATAGTACTCTGATTAAAATGATACAAGAGTTAATGATTATTAATCAAGCGGGTCTAGCTTTATTTTATCACAATTTCATTAATGATGAAATGATTGATGATGAACAATCCTTAGCAAGTTATTTTGATGTGATTTGTAGATTTACAAAACAGAGTTTTAAAGAAAGTTTAAAAATCTTAGAATTAGATAGTTTTATCTTTTTCTTCTATACTCAAAAATCAAATTATCATTTAGTACTTAAATGTGAGAATAAATTATTTGATAAACAATTATTAGAATCTATTTCTGAGAAAATTATTGAGGAATTTTTAAACAAATATAAAGAAATCCTTCAGGATTTTAATGGTGAAATCTCTTATTTTAAACCTTTTTCTAATCAAATTGTTAAAATCATTCGTAATCAATTTAGAGGATTTAAAGACATTCCTTATGTGGAATTTTAACTATAAGTTTTCTTTCCCTCAATCGCTTTAATTCAATGGAAGTTTATCTCTCTCCCAATAAATATTCTACTGAATTCTTAATTAAACTATCTATCGTTAACTTGTCCAGAACAAAATTAACTAAAATATTAAATAGTACTTTGTAATCTTTTAATATTAAGATTATCCTCCATTCGCGAAAAAGTAATGAAAGAATACATTAGACTAAAATCCTTTTTTATAATTATCGGAATCCTTTTCGCTTTATTCCTAACAATTTTAACTAAATTTAGTTTTATTTTGGACAATAGCAAAAAAAGTTTGGAATTTAAAGATGATATAAAATTAGATGATGAAAATCTGAAAAACTCTAAAATTTCAGGAAACATTCATATATATGGGAATTCAGGATGGGAAGATTTAAAAAACACGGGCAATTGCACAGGTTCAGGTACAAATATAGATCCTTATCTTATAAAAGATTTAATAATAGATGGTGGAGGATCAGAAGATTGTATCTTAATTGAATATTCCGATGTCTACTTTAAAATTGAAAATTGTACTACATATAATTCAGGATCGGAAGACTATAATCAAGGATCTGGTATTAAACTACGATCAGTTAGTAATGGATTATTATTGAATAACAATGACAGTATAAATAATTGGTATGGGATTTATTTATCCGATAGTGATTACAACACAATCTCGGGCAATAACGTAAACAATAATAACTATGGGATTTACTTATCCGGTGATTACAACACAATCTCGGGCAATAACGTAAATAATAATAACTATGGAATTTACTTATCCGGTGTTTACAACACGGTATCGGGAAATAATTTAAATAGAAATGATTATGGCATATATTTATCTTTTTATGCTACTAATAACATAATTTCAGGAAACTTGATGAGCAAATGTGGGTTATCTATTATTGGAACTTCAAATCAAATTGACACGACAAATTTGGTGAATGGAAAACCGCTCTATTATTACAATAATAAAGAAAATTTAGAGCCTTACAATTTTACAAATGCGGGGCAAGTCATTTTAATCAATTGCAATAATTCACTAATATCAAACTTGAATATATCCTATATCAATAGTGGTATCTCATTAAGAAATTGCTTTAACAATATTATATCTGAAAACATTGTACAAAATAATATTATTGGGATACATTTAACTTCTAGTGATAATAACACGATTTCGGAAAACTTCGTAAATATCAACAATAGTTATGGGATTTATTTAGATTATAGTTCAAATAACATGATTTTAGGAAATGAAGTAATTAATAACATGGATGATGGGATACATTTAACTACTAGTGATAGTAACACGATTTCGGGAAATATTGTAAAAAATAATAAGGGTAATGGAATTTATGTATATAAAAGTTTAAATAACATGATTTTAGGAAATGAGGCAATTAATAACACAGATAATGGGATATATATAATGTATGATAGCAATAGTAACGAAATTACGGGAAATACTGTAAAAAATAATAATGGTGCTGGGATTTATACCTCTACATGTGATAATATCAAAGTAATCGAAAACATGATAATAAACAACTCTGGAGATGGTATTCATTTTTATGGTTCTTATCATTCTGGTTGTAATAATAACGTTGTTTTGAAAAACAATATTAGTGGTAGCTATTATGGAATACATTTATCTGGTGTCAATAATACGCTCTCTGGAAATAAAATGGTTGATTGTGGGCTAAAAATATATGGTTATTTAAGTGAGTTAAGAGCCCATATTATAGATCCTTCCAACTTGGTGAATGAAAAACCTTTGTACTATTATGTTGATAGAGCTAATTTAGGACCAAGTGATTTTAACAATGCAGGGCAAATCATCTTGGTGAATTGTGAACAATCATTAATTACAAATTTGGATGTATCTTTCGGTTCAACAGGAATTTCATTATATTATAGTAATGACAATAATATCTCAGAAATTATCGCAAATAATAATCGTGATAATGGGATATTCCTACAATACAGTAACTATGATTATATTTCCGGAAATACCGCAAACAACAATCATAATGGAATATATTTAGATAATAGTAATGGTAATACGCTCTCAGGTAACACAGTAAATAACAACTCGGAGTATGGCGTTATTTTACATAGCAACAGTTATCCAATACATGAGGTTAGTTATATTTCGGGAAATATTGTATGTTACAATTACTATGGCATTTATTTAGGTTTGCTTCAAAATGTTCAGATTTCTGGAAATAACGTAAGCTACAATCATAATGGGATATACCTAGACTGGCAAGGTTCAGATAACACTATTTTACAAAATATTGTGAGTTTCAATTATTATGGAATATACTTGAGTAGCCGTTGCGACAATAATGTTATCTTAAGAAATATAATTGATAATAATGAAATTGGTATAAATTTACAAGGTCAAACCAACACCATCAAGAGTAACACAATTAGTAATAATGTTATTGGCATCCGAATATCATACACTAAATGTAATAAAATCTCAGATAATATATTTAGTGGTAATATCGAAGATATTCAAGGTAAACAAGACGAGTGCAATCCCTTCCCGATTGGAATTGTAGTAGCAATAGTTATCATTATCATTGTAATGGGTATAACAGGGCTACTAATTCTCAGAAAAAGAGCTTCTAGACCCAGAACCAAAGTTTATCCCTTTGAAAAATATAGAGACAAATTTCAAGTAACCAAAAAACCCATTAAAGAAGTGCCCTATAAGCCTGAAGTCAAATTTAAATCAAAAACATCACAAGAAGTAGAAAAAATAAAAGTTTTACAAGAGGAAGAAGTAATGACAACTCCTGAGGAAAAAACAATAAAAGAAGAAATCTTATTAGAAGAAGAAACAAGTGCTCTAAGGGAAAAATCAATAAAAAAGGAAGTCTTATTAGAAAAAGTAGTAGTAAGCATACCTAAAGACCAAATAGAAGAAATAACACCACCAGAACCCCAAATAGTTAATTGTCCTTTCTGTGGATTAATGATAGATGAATTAACATCTTATTGTCCACAATGTGGAATGAAACTTAAGAAAAAATGAAATCCATCATAATTTTAATTATCCAAATATAATATTAAGGATTTTTGTTCAACATACCGAACTTTAGTTTGTATAATGTGTAATTAATTTTTATTCAGCATCAAACAATTTTTTGGAAAACAATTAGAATCTATTTCTGAGGAGATTATTGAGGAATTTATAGAAAAATATAAAGAGATCCTTCAGGATTTCAATGGTGAAATTTCTCCTTTTAAACCTTTTTCTAATCAAATCATTAAAATCCTTAGAAGTTATATTAAAGGTTTTCGGAATATTCTTTTTGCTGAATAATAATTTTTAAAAACTATTGTATATCCTCCTTTAGATTTCACTGATAAATTTATTCAAAAAAAAACCTAAAAAAAATCTAATATTAAAATTGGAGAATTTATTAAAAATGAGAAATTAAAAGCTAGATTATTTGAAAAGAAAAATTAAAAAAGAAAAAAGCATAAAAAATAACAATAGTTATCATGAGGATTAAACCAACAGTCAAAATAGACCCAGATGATGTAGTACGGTATTTATTATATCAGCAGTTCTATTATGGAGATGATCGTATTTATGGACGTACTAAAGATCGGTCTGAATATATTAAAGGGGCTGGTAAAGCAATAGAAAATTTCTATTCATTAATTACTGAAATGATATCTTTAATCGAAGAGGGAAAGATTCGCCAATATCTGGAACTATTTAATGAACATATTCATAAAATTCCTATTGATGCCATTTTGAATAAATTTAGAGAATATAAAGATGCAATGGGTTCGGAACTTGACCATAAAATAACTTTGAATGTAATTGTTGGTGACTGTTTAAGTGAAATTCAAAAAACTAGTTTTAACGATACTATTACAAATTTAATCGAATTCATTATAAAAAAGAAATCATTAAAGCCCGAACAAAGATTAAAAGTAAAAAAAAAGATTGAATCATTGTATGGTAAAAGTGACCCTAATATTGGAATGATTTATAGCTTAAGTTTTATGGACTTTATAAGTAAAAAGATAAATGATAAATATATTAAAGATAAATGCGAAAAATTGTTAAAAAAATATTCTAAACTAATTCTAAAAACAATTGAAAAAAAGTAATTTTTGAATTGATTCTATTCAACCTATTTTTTATCATCTAAATTAAATCTCATTAAATTATATCAAAAATATATCTAGATCCTGCTTATTTAATTGAATCTGATATATTCCTAATTAATTTTTTAAAATCATATTTCTTTAATAAATAAAAAATTTTTTTGAGATAAAGTATAAATAA
>JBHLQA010000109.1:0-8828 GCA_048885285.1 Candidatus Odinarchaeota archaeon | reverse complement strand
TGCCGCGGCGAACTGGTCCCTGGCGCGATTGGTCGGAGAGCCCGAGAAGAGTCGGCTCATGGCCAGGGCGTTGGAGCAAATCAAAAACGATGTAGCTTATTCAAACATGCCTGTAACGCTAATAGGTATTAGTGCTGGAGTTAGTTACGGGGCTTTGGGTTCTACGCATCATTCGCTGCACGATGTTGCAGTTTTTCGTGCTATTCATAACATCGATATCATCGTCCCGGCTGATAATTTCGAAACCCGCGAAGCCATAATTGCAACTGCAGAATCGAAGAAACCTGCTTTTATAAAATTTGGTAAAAAATATTATTCTCAGAACTTGTATGTAAAATTATTATCCCAACCTGCGAATGAAAGTTCAGATTATAATATTTTCTTTTTTTCACATTTAGATTCAAAAGGACAGACATTTTCAATAAAATTTCGTATTCTATTATATTACGCATGGTTAATTTCATTCCCTTTGAGTCTCTTATTAATCATTTTCAATTTTTTCGTATTAGTTGAGAAGTTTATATTTTTATATAGCTTTTCAATTTTTATCTTAATTATTAATTGTATGGTATCTTTAATATTATGGTTAAATATAACGAATAATAAATCTAAAGGAGCGATAGATAATGCATCAGGAATATCAATTGTCTTAGAACTACTATATTTTTATTCATATCCGAAAAATAGGCTTAAAAATTACAATATATGGTTTGTATTTACTGGTGCAGAAGAATCTGGTACCATGGGAATAAGAAATTTCTATAAAAATATAAAAAATTTTGATAGAGAAAAGACCTACATAATTAATTTTGATTCAATAGCAAATCAAGTATACCTATGGGATCATGGTCTCCTCACAAATAATAATACTAAAGCTCTTAATTATATTTTAGAAAATAATAATATAATGAGTTTAGAAAAGGCAAGAAGAATTTACATTGGTACATATAGTGATGGATTATTTCTTCGTAATAAAAAATTTCACGGTTTAGGAAATGGTGATAAAACCTCATATAAGTATGTACATTCTGTTAATGATGATGTAGATAAAATTGACACAGAGGTTATAAAAAAACTGTGTCATTTTTATACAATCCTATTAAGTGAAGTCGATATGAATTTAAAAAAATAATACAGAGTGTGGATTATTAATCGAGTTTAATAGGAAAGAATTAGGTGTGGTTGTTACTCCCCCTAAGACGGTTGAATATATATTATCAAGGATTGGGGAAATAAAGAATGGACAGAAAATCTTAGATCCTTGCGTCGGACCAGGAATTTTTGTAAAAAATTTAATAGAGAATGGAATAGATAAGTCTAAAATATTCGCATACGATATTAATTCTGACTTTTTAGTCGACATTAAAAAATTAGGGATTACTACTAAAAAACAGGATTCTCTTATAGCATTATACCCTGATTCTTATAATGAATTTGATTTTATTGTAGGAAATCCGCCATATCTAAATAAAGCTAGTGCTTATGTACGCAAAAACAAAAAAACCCTCAAAAAAATTTATGGGAAAATTAATGCTCATGAAACATATGCTATGTTTATTATCAATAGTATTTGGAGATTAAAGGAAGGAGGTAAATTAGGTTTTATAACAAGCGATTCATTTTTAACTCTAAGTACTCATAAAAAGTTAAGGAAATTTATTCTTAATAATTGCAAAATTAATGAAATTCTTTTAGCCCCTAAAAATTTGTTTTCTAATCAAAAAGTAAGTACTAGTCCAGCAATAATTATTTTATCAAAGCACTCTGGTCAAAAAAATAAATATTTTAGAGAAAATAATGTAATGAGGATAGTTCCTAGGATTAATAGCGAAGATGATTATTATAATCCCCCTATTGTTAATGAAATAAGACAAGAAAAATATCATTCTCTTCCCTTTAATATATTTTTTACTGATATTGAAGAAGAGATTCTTGATTTATTTGAAAATGCTCCTAAATTGAATAGGTATATACAAGGCTTTATTGGGATGCATACACATAATAATAAAGAATTTATTGCTGCTATTGAAGATACAAAATTAGCAGATGTTTTTAAAAGGAAAAATAAAAAAATAGAAGAACTAGGTAAAAAATATAAAATAATTAATCGTGAAAACCTAGATTCATCTCGATGGAAACCTTATTTAAAAAGAGGTGGAGCAGATCAATATTACAGACCAATAATGGAAGCCTTAGATTGGAGAAAACAATCAATAGAAAATTATGATATTCCAAAAAATGTGCCATTTGAAAAAGAAGGTATTATAATAAGCGGAGTAAGTTCAAGGTTAGCAGCACGTTATATGCCAAAAGGTTGTTATTGGGATTCTAATAAAGCCATTGGTTTTATAATTAAATATAGTTCAATTTCAATTCTATATATTTTAGGTTTGCTAAATAGTTCTTTATATAATTATTTGGCGAAGGGGATTATAAATAATACCACTAGTATTCAAATTACAGGAATTAATACGCTACCCTTTATAAAACCAGAAAAAGAGATACAAGAAAAAATTGAAACCTTGGTATTATCAATCATTAAAAAGAAAGAGAAGAACCTCAACTGTGATTATGTAAAAGAACAAAAAATGATTGATAATTTGATATTCAACTTCTATACTAAAAATTTTAGGTTTTCTATTGAATTAAAAGAAAAATTAGATAAAAAATATTCAATTTATTAGAAAGAATAACAATAATACAAAAAACTACTGTCATTCTACGCAAACATTTGAATATAAGAGCAGATTTCATAGTAGTAAGTGAATTTATTATGCCAAGAAAAATTGATAAAGAAAAATATTTACGCATTCTTGACAGACTTGAAAAAGGAGAGAAACAATCTTCTATTGTAATTGATGAAAAATGTTCTTATGGCACAATATCAGCCGAGAAACAATGGGATAAAGAAGGAAGGCCTTCTACTATTATATTACCTACAAAATCAGTAGCAAATACCTCTAGAATTATTTTTTCAATTCCAACCTTCTGGCTTGATCTTTTAAATGAAAATATTGAAGAAGGAATTTGGATGGACTACTCAGATGCAATAGTAGATATTATTCGTACATACTTTCGAATAAAAATGGATTCTTACGAGCCCCCTCATGGAGATATTCCTACTTTTGCTGACAAGGGAGAAAATTTTAGAAAAATAAGGAGGAATTTACTAAAAGATATAAAAAATTAAAAAGAAATAGGAAATTCTTTATTGATTAATTTTTTTTGATAATTCAATGTCCCCCTTCTTTTTATAAGTTAAATCTTAAAGATTAAATATATACAATGTAAGAAGTAATTACTTTTTTGTTGATCAAAGTGCCTTCTGTCTTAGAAAAGATTCGAGTATTGGGAGAAAATTCTAAGTATGATATATGTGCCAGTACTGCTTCCAGTCGTACAGATAAATATCCAAAACTTTTTGGAGATTCCAAAAATGGGATAGGGACAACAGCAAGTGCTGGGATTTGCCATAGTTATACTCCAGATGGTCGATGCATGAGTCTTTTCAAAACCCTATATACTAATAAGTGCATATATAATTGTAAATATTGTTTCTCACATAATTGTAAGAAGAAATTGAGTTTTACACCAGAAGAATATGCTCGTACGTTTATGAAACTTTATTCGATGAATGTAGTAGAGGGTGTATTCATCTCATCTGGTGTTTGTGGCAGTGCTGATGATACTACGGAAGAAATGTTAGAAGCAATTAGGCTTCTTCGATTTAAATACAATTTTCAGGGTTATGTACATTTTAAATGTTTACCAGGTGTTAGTCAATATCTTCTTAAAGAAGCAATAAGTTTATCAGATCGTATATCCATTAATTTAGAAGCATCTACTAAAGATTATTTGGCTGAAATTGCAGAACAAAAAGATTTCAAGAATGATCTAATCCTGCGTCAACGCTGGTTAAAGGAAATTCGTCTCAAACATAATGATGAAACGCTTAAAGTTATTAAAGATTTTAAACAGGATGCTCAGTTAAAATATCAAGAAAAAATGATTAAAGACAGAAGAAATGATGGGTATAAAAAATTTAGATGGGATGGAGCACCAATTCTAAATAGCGGACAAACAACCCAGTTTGTAGTTGGAGCTGCTGAAAATGAGAGTGATTATGATTTACTAAAAAGGATTGATTGGGGATATAAAGAAATTGATCTTAGGCGAGCTTATTTTTCTTCTTTCATTCCAATAGTTGGAACACCCCTTGCATGTAAACAAGCAGCACCATTAGCAAGAGAACATCGATTATATCAAAGTGATTGGTTATTACGAATTTATCATTATAAATTAAAGGATTTGAAAGAAATATTAACTGAAGATGACAATTTACCTATTGGAGATCCAAAAATTCACTTAGCAAGACTATATTTTAAAGATCATGGATTAATAGATCCAAACCAAGCATCTTATAGCGATTTAATAAGGGTTCCTGGGATTGGTCCAATTTCAGCTAAAAGGATAATTAATTTGCGATCTAAAAAATTCAAATTTATACATCGCCAAGATCTAAAATCTGTTGGTGTTGTATTGAAACGAGCTGATCCTTACTTATTAATAAATGGAAAAAATCAAAGTACTCTACAAAATTTTATTTACCAAAATAAAAATAGTGTTCCACAGGAGGAAATGATATGAAAAACTCAACAATTAAAAAAGATCCTTTAGAAGTTATTGGACGTGCAAAGGGTCATTCGTATAGAGAAATAATAGATAAATTGCCTCGACATTGTAAATTCTCACCTTATCTTATCAACCAGATTAAAAAGATACCAGAAGTCATTTTACGCAATTCAGGCACTCCATTCGCAAAAAAGATAAATAGAATGATGAGAGAGGTAACTACTGAGGCATATCGAGCTAAACAATTTACTCGAACTGAAATAAATAATCGTGGGGTATTATTTGGAGTTGTACTACTCAAACATAAAGTAATGGACTCAGTTTTAAATTATTTTCATGAAAGATGGCCCCAATGTGTAATTTGTTTATATAATGAATATTCCGATAAAACTGGTGTGATAAATGAAAAAGGAACAATCCAAGAGAATAATGCTCCTTTAAAAAGTGTTGTAGAAAAGGTAAGTAAAAATAGACCAATTATTCCTTATTTTAATGATATCCAATTTTCTGGCGAGGAAATCTTTGAAACTCTTTATAAATCTCAATTTGTTTCTGAAAGAGAAAATACAAGTTATTTTAAACGTATGATTCCCGATAAATGTTATGAATTACCAGGGATGAGACACGGTGTAGAAAAGAGTTTTCGCAATAAAAAAATAAATGATTTTTTTTAATTTTAAACAATTTTTGTAAATAATTCTTTACTGATTTGATATGCTTTACTATTATTCGTTAATTGTAAGAGATTTTCACCGATTATATTCATTCTACTGATTTCTTCGTCATTTGAAATAAACCCGAGGAGTTTTACCTGATTTTCTTTGATATTGTTTACTTCATTTTTTAAAATTTCCCTTATAGAACTATCAGGAAAGCGATTTCCCAAGATCCATATATTCTCGAAGTTTAATTCTACCTCTTTGGTTACTTCAATTATCCGTTTCATGGTATGGATGCCCATTTTAGAGGGATCGCTTACTATGACTAAATCAGTAACGTTTTGTCCCGTTTTTCGGGAAAAAAACTCTAGCCCTGCGGGAGCATCGATCAGTACCACATCATAATTCTTGGCTAATATGTCAATGATGCGTTTCAAATAATTATTGATACTACAGTAACATCCGCTTCCCTCTCCTCGTCCCATCTCAAGAATATCAAATTCATCCATTTCAATAAGTGCATCAAATACCTCTGATTCAACTATTTGATCCTTTGAAACATCAAGGGGTATAAGCCTTTTTTGGATTTTATGTTTAAATTCAGCCATTTTTCCTCCAATAGTTTCTTTGAAATGGATTTCTTTACCGATAATATCTCCTATATTTGCGTCGGGATCGGCATCTATAACAAGAATATTTAGATCTTTAAACTTTTCAAGGAGATATTTGAGCATTAAGACGAGGAGTGTTGATTTCCCTACTCCACCCTTTCCAGAAAATGAGATAATTTTTTTCATAAAAACTGACTCGACACTAGTGAATAATCTATATATAAAGAAAATTGAATTAAGATAATAAATTTATTATAAATAATTGAAAAGAATAAACCGCTTGGTAATATGAAAAATAAAGGGATTTTGAAAAGATATTAATAAAAAATAAAAAATACAGCGAAATTATGTTAATACGTCATATTAGAGAAAATGAACTGGAAGAATTACTAAACCTTTATACCCACCTACATCGACAAGATGCCCCTCTGCCAGATAAATTAATGTTATTATCAATTTGGAAAGAGATCACCCAAAATTCCCTCTTACATTATTTTGTAGTAGAGGATAATAATAAAATAGTATCATCTTGTACCCTTTCAATAATTCCAAATTTAACAAGAGGAGCAAGACCTTATGGAGTAATAGAAAATATGGTAACCCATACTGACTATCGTAATCGGGGATTTGGAACATCTATTCTTCGACATGCGTTAGATTTTGCGTGGAAAAATAATTGTTATAAAGTCATGTTATTAACAGGCTCAAAGGATCCTGCAATTTATCAATTTTATGAGAATGCAGGGTTTAAAAAAGGAATAAAAACGGGTTTTATTGCCTATCCCTCTGAGTTTTAATTATCGTGTTATTATAATAAAAATTATATATAATGATAACCTCATAATTGATAATTGACTCCAGGAATAAGTCCAGAGATTCTGAAAAGTTCATCTCCTGCAATAAGTTCCTCCATCTCTTTCTGATGATATTGACTAAAAAAAACAGGCTCTAAAAAATTCTCTTCCTTTGAATAAGGTTTAGTTAGATATTTCTGCAATTTAGGGTTATTTCTAATTAAATTTGCCAAGATCGTATTATTATGTAGACGATAATAAAAGCTGATTCCGACTGTCTTAGGACGGTTCTTCTTAAAAAAATCTAGCATTTCTCTCGTAGATTCTTTTGATTCATACGGATACCCTGTCAACAAATCAATAGCTAATTCAATTTTATATTTATTACAATAATCAATTATTTTTGCCAAATCATTATATGTATAATTATTGAGATTTTGAATTTTTTTATCGCTATCAACGGAAAGAGTGATTAAATAGGCATTAGACTCATGTAATACTCGAAATAATTCTTCATTATAAGGATAGGGCTTCATATATAAAGTCCATTTAAGTGGTAAAGATTTTTTTGTCAAAACTCTACAAAATTCAATAGAATAATCAAGATTTTCATTGAATTCACTATCACATAAATGAAAATGTGTATAGCCTTGATTAACTAGAATATTGAGTTCTTCTATTATATTAGGTATTTTTCTAAAAGTTATTTTTGTATTTGCTTCAATACAATAAGGACACTGGCTTTTACAACCAGTATGAGTAATGAATCCCACAATTCCATTATTTTCTAAGTACTGTTGATAATTTACTTTGTTTCCCCTTAAAGCAATCAAATTCTCATCTATTCCATGATCCCAACCATCAAAAATAGTAGGAGATAATTGTTTATTTTGCCATTGTTTTAAGAATGTAGGAAATAATTTTTCTCCAGGACCAATTATTCCATAATCTGCTTGCAAAAATTCCATAACTTCATTAGGTATAGCTGAATATCCAGAACCTCCCAAAACAACAGGAATTTCATATTTTTTTATAAATTTAATCAATTTTTTGAATTCATATAGATAAAATTCGTTATTAAAAAAGATACATGAATCAATATTTCGAATAGAGAACCCAATAATATCATATTTTTTCTTTTCAAATAATTTAGCCAGTTCTTCTATTGGAGAGGACACAAAACATAGATCAAGTATATCAACATTATATTCTTGGTTTTCCAACGCAGTTGCTATATACTCTAAACCAATTGGAATTACAGGGGGATTTTTCATTCTATTCGGATTTATTAATAAAATATTTAATCCCAAATCATCCACAACCCATTAGAATATTTATCGATTCTTTTTATTTCTTTTAATAAACTTCTTTAGTTAATAATTTTTAATTATTAAAATATTCAATTGTCATTTAAGGATGTAAAATATGAGACAGATTTTAGGTATTGTGGGAAGTCATAGGCCACTAGGAAATACGGAGATATTGGTGAAGGAAGCGTTAATGGCCGCTGAGCGGGACGGGGCTGAAGTCGAAATAGTGAGATGGCAGAACTATAGAATACTTCCCTGTGAAGGACTGGCTACCTGCTTGTTCGGCGGGGTAGGGTGCAAACTCAAGGATATGGATGATCATAATTACCTGCTGGAAATGATATACCAGTCCGATGGCGTTGTTTTCGGTGCCCCTTGTTATATTAAGGAAGCTACGGCAATTGTCAAGCAGTTTATTGACCGTTTGTTTATTCTAGGTAGCCAGCCTTCCCGGGTGCGAGGAAAGCCAGCGGTAATCATTATGCCCTATGCCACCCGGGGATATACGCAGTATGCCTTCTTGCAGCCCAATATCCTGCTCCGTCAGCTAGGGATGAAAGTCATCGACCGGGCGCTGGTTCACACTCAGGGTATGAACGAGGCAGTAGCCCATCCCGAGCTTCTGGAGAGAGTACGTGGCATGGGGAAAGCACTGGTCAACTCAATTAGAACTGGTGATACTACCTACCTGGGTGAGCCCGGGATTTGCCCTATCTGCCATGACCGTATAATCCGTATTCACAAAGATGGCGAGACGGTGGAGTGCGGTACCTGTGGGATTACAGGTAAGGTCAACATTGAGGGTGGCAAGATGAAGGTGCA
>JBHLQA010000108.1:0-8846 GCA_048885285.1 Candidatus Odinarchaeota archaeon | reverse complement strand
CAGATAGGGAAGAGAGGTAAAACTAAACAATAAAACTCCAATCACCAATAAAAATATGATAAAAATCTTTAATAAAGAAAAGGAATTTTCTCGCTTTCTGGCAAGGTAAAAAATACTACTGAAACTTACTAAAAAAACAATAAGAATCATACTTATTGAATCTAAAAGGGTAGACATTTGATGTTGTATTGGTGTAGGATCTTAAAAATAGCATGAAAAATCGACAATTCAATTAAGGTTTGCTAAAGCAGAGTTTTAGAACACCTATATTATGAGACCTAAAGAATTTTTTTAAAAATTTCATATGCAAAGATTTCCCATATATCTTTATATAGGAAATTCTATACTTAAGTACTATAAATTAACTCTATACAAAAAAACTTATAAAAAAAGCAAGTAAAAAAAATAAATAAAATATATCACAAAAAGAATCAGGGTATATAGGATGTTTAGAAAAAGAAGAAATTTATCATTGATTTTCTTTGTTCTTATTTTTGCTCAAGGATGTTTGAGTCAATAAGTACAACATGATCACTATTTTTAGAAAAGAGAACAAGAACCATAACACTACTCCTCATTTTCTTTTCTTATTAAAAAATTGATAAAGTGTAAAGATTTTACGTGCGAAATTGAATAATCTTTGAGAAGTTTTCTATTTTTACCAAATTTTTTGCTTATGATTGTTTTATCCTTATCTTTGTTTTAAATTCATCCCAAGAGCATACTATAAGATCTTTTGTTTCTGGAATGTTCTTTAACATATTTTTTAGTTCACTATCTTCACTTAAAAAGACACCGTTTAAGGCTACTGCTGATGCGGCTATCCAGCAATCCATAAAATCGGGATGACCATAATGTCGTATAATAGAAGCAATCATACTTGCCTTTGGATTTAATTCACAATTAAAAATAGTTATCGGTAAACTAAGTAAAGTTGGTAGAATCTTTTGATATCTGTCTAATACGCTAAAATCATTTGTTTTTTTATATATATTTAATAGTTTAAAAATAGTCTCAATTAAACATACTGATGGGACATAGATATTATAGCCTTTTATCTCATTTCTCCATACTTTTTTAAGATCATCCTCGAAATGATTATTCATCTTAATCTTAACACCAAATAAGGGTAAGATATACGTTGTATCAAGAATCAGGGGTTTAGTGGTCTTCATTAGTTAGTTTCTCCTGTATCTTCCTTTGTTCTTCAATGTCTTTTTCAATGCTAGCGGGAGTTCCAGTACCGATAACAGGCATATTTAATGCTTCTTCAATGGAATAGATCTTTTTGATAATTAATTCCCCGCTAAATGCTTCTATCAACACTTCATCTCCAGGTTTAATACCCGCGATGTCTCGTAATGGTTTTTTTGGTAATATTTCTCCTTTTTTTCCAACAATTGTTTTATCTTGAGTTGTCATACAAATAATATAGTTTTCCGAATATTTATTTTTTTTCGGAAAATTTTCTAGAGTAATGTTTTATCTTTAGGAGGAGACACTAGAGAAGGAGCTTATTATCTAAATAACTATAAAAAAAATAGTTAATATAAAGAGTAATCTTACACCAAAACTATTGGTTTTTTAATACGAAAAACAAAAGCCACATCATGGATTTCACAAAATTATTAAATGAAAGATAATAGAAATTGAAATGTATTAAGAATTAAAAAATTAAACACTCAAAAAAGAGGAAAAAAATGTTTTCAGAAGAAAAATGTAAGAGGGATACGTGTGGAATTGCCTGCTTGACAAAATGTTATTATATGGATTATTCAGAGCAACAGGCGAGAGAAGAATTTGAAAAATTAATAAGAGGTGAACCGTCTCCCGTAACATCAGAATGTATTACATGCTGTGCGTGCACAATGAATTGCCCGAATGGTGCAGATCCCTTTGATCTCATCAGCAGGAGAATGGAAGAAACAAGAACATTTATCGGAGGTGAACGGGCAGCCGATCAAATAAAAGGCGCTAATCTAATGCCTTCATCTCTAATAGAAGGGGATTCTGATAAGCCTATAATGAATCTTTGTACAGTCAATGTGATTCCAGGGGCAATCGAGGGACAGTTATTCGAAGGATTGACTCTTCTTCAAGGAGGAGAGTATTTCTGTCAAATTGGTGGATTTCATGCTGGGGTACCGAGTATGGTGAGAGATAATGCTCAGAAATTCATAACAACCATTGCAAAAGTCGTCCCTGATGATAATTATTTCATTTGCTTTCATGATGATTGTTTTATGATGCTGGAACATTATGCTAAAGACTATGGAATAGAAGTTCCGTTTAGATATATGCATATCATTGAATATCTTCGAGATTATGTAAAAAAGAATCCCGATAAAATCAAGAAACTAAACATGAAAGTCGCCTACCAGCAACCATGTGCGTCTCGTATAGGATGGGATGCGTTCAGGAAAAAAGACAACACGCTTGATGAGCTATTCGATTTATTGGGCGTTGAACGAGTAGATCGAAAATATGACCGTGATAAAGCATTTTGTTGCACAGCAGTTATTGCTCCCAATGATAAATATTGGAAAATGAACATAGCTGATGCTAAAGAAGCAGGGGCGGAAGCGATGGTATTTCTCTGCCCAATTTGTTGCATGTATCTAAGAAGCAAAGCTAAGGCTGCAGGTTTGGAACCTTATTTTCTAAGCAATTTAGTAAGGGAAGCATTAGGTGAGAGTCTACCACAAGGGAAAGCCGGAAAAGTCTTTGAATAAAATAAAGGAAAAATACTATTTTTTTTTAATATTGCATATCCAATAGTTCTATTTTGTATCAAAAAGATAGGGCTTTAAATACGAAAAATAGAAGCTATATATACAGTATGATCACTATTTTTAGAAAAGAGAAAAAGAACCATAACACTACTCCTCATTTACTTCTCTTTTCTTTTCTTCCTAAAAAATCTTTGAAATATATAGATTTTAAGATTTCTTACATAGAATAAATGATCTATTGATTGTCTTATTCTTTCAATATATATCTATTTTTATGAAAATTGACAAAAAAAGAAAGAAAAAAATAAAGGGGATGTTATAATGCATTATAAAGAGCGTCAATAATTCTCTCACTTCGGGGATCTCCTGCGATGGTATTTGTCATTTTATTCATAACATAGGCAATACTTACCTTCGCATCAAGATCCATTCTGCATACTGAACCTCCAGCTCCACCCCAATATAGCACATTTTTGTTTGGTCCTTTAGGGCGTTCTTTTTGTTGTAGCCCAAACCCCAAGCCGAAACGTACTGGTAATTGAACCACTAAATCTATTCCATATGATTGCTCCTCTAGAGCCTTTTTAATAGTATCTAATGAAAGTATCCGCACACCATCAAGTTCACCCCCACATGCTATAGCGGCTGCTATTCTCGCAACAGAGCGAGCATTTCCATGACCATTTGCGGCAGGAATTTCAGCACCACGCCACGCACGAGTTTTAACTACTCCAGGAGGTATTGGGGAACTCATAAAAGTTCTTATAGCAACAGAATTTGGATCTAATTGTCCAAATTGGCTTGAATCTATAGAGGGAGGTGGGATAAGTTCTCCGACACGCGAATCATGTTCTTCTGGAAGTCCGATATGAAAGTCTGCGTTGAGAGGACCAGCAACTTCTTCTCTAAAAAATGTTCCAATGGTTTTTCCTGTTATACGACGTACTAGCTCTCCTAATAAATATCCAAAAGTTACCATATGATATCCGCTTTTGGTTCCAGGTTTCCACCATGGTTTTTGGGTAGCTAACAAGTTAACCACTTTTTCCCAGTCATAAAGAGTCTTGACATTAACGGGTGTATCGAAACCAGAGAGTCCCGAAGTATGACTTAACAGATATCGAACAGGTAATTTATCTTTTTCCGCTTGAGCAAATTCGGGCCAATAAGTCGCTACAGGAGCATCTAAATCTAGTTGACCTCGAACAACAAGCATGAGGGTACATATTATGGTCATTATTTTTGTAGTGGAATAGACATTCACAATCGTATTTTTTTCCCACGATTTTGTTCGAGCAGCATCAGAATATCCCGCCCATATATCTATAATAAATTTACCATTTAACGTTGCTGCGAATGAAGCTCCAACCTCCAAATCCTCTTTAAAATTTTGTTTAAAAGCGTCTTTTACTGCTTTAAATTGGTCATCACAAAATCCATGAATTTCAACCAAAATATATCAAACTCCCATATTTAATTTATTGTAGTATAGATGAGAAATTATTTTAAGTTTTTATTTTATTCAGAATTTAGTGAAAATTTGAATAAAAAGGTAAAAATTAGTGTTTTTTGTAATGTTATTTTAGTTAAGAAATAATAAAAATATTTAGTATTAAGAAATTATTTATCAAGGTTGTATGCGGCTTCAAATCCTTCATGAATTGCTTCCAGCATCGTTCTTGGCTCTTTACTATCCCCAATATTAAACATTTTAAAAGATGGATTTGTGGCTTTTACTTTTTCATAAAGATCAGTATTACTTTTCACTCCAGTAGCCAGGATAAATGTATCAACATTATCAATTGTACGTGTTTCTTGTCCCTGTTTGGGGATCTGGATCTTATATTCAATTGTTTTTCCTTCGAATTTTGTGATTTCTGCGTTCAAAATCTCTTTTATCTGTAACTTTTTTGAAATACCGATTAAATATCCCCTTGTTGTTCGTCCCACGTTCATAGCGAGTTTCGGTAATACATCTATCACGGTAACATTTCGATTTCCTTTGAGCCATCGTTTAATAATTTCTTCTTGGGGTATTAAATCATAAAAACTAAGGAAATGTGCGATATCAGAATTAATAGCGCCTAACTCAGCAGCCCAGATTGCTGTTTCTAAGCCTGTTGCTCCCCCACCAACAACAACCACATTTTTTCCAACAACATGATCTCCGGCTAAAGCAACCTCTGCAAAACATATATCGCTCCCATTTGAACCATCAATTCCAGGAATATCCGGGATGGAAAGTTTTACTCCAGTGGCAAATATAACGGCATCTGGACTAAGTTCTTTGATAAATTCAGGAGTTGCTTCGGTGGCCAAATGTAATTTTATATTACGATGGTGAATTTGTGCTTCATAATAACGTATCATCTCCGAGATATTCCTTCTGCTATGGGGAACAGCAGCAGTTTTCATTTGTCCACCTATGGAGTCACTTTTTTCTACTATCGTTACATCATGCCCCAATATAGCAGCAATTCGAGCTGCTTCAAGTCCACCTGGACCACTCCCTACGATTAATACATTTTGAGGATTGTTAGTTTTTTTACTGAGGTCTATATCCCCTTCTTTTGCGGTAAGATAATTCCTCATACACCTAACAGACTTCCCACCGAAGATCGTATCAAAGCACCCTTGATTACATGCTACACATTTCATAATATCCCAAAGACGGTTTTCTTTGGTTTTAATAGGTAATTCTGGGTCAGCGATTAATGCTCTTCCCATACTAATGGCATCTACTCTTTCATCTCTTAATATTTGCTCGGCTATTAAGGGATCATTTATCCGATTCGCCATAAACACAGGGACATTCACCTCCCTTTTAACATTCTCACCGAGATATACATATGCAGCTTGGGGCACCATCATAGGGATTTGCGGAATTCGGGTTTCGTGCCACCCCCCCGTTACATTCAAAAATTCAATTCCTGCCTCTTCATAGCGTTTTGAAAATATAGGGCTTTGCGTCCAATCATTGGATCCAGGAACAAAATCATCGCCAGCAACTCGCATTCCCACCCTCATTTTACCCCCAACTCTCTTTTTCATCAGTTTTATTAACTCGAGTGGATATCTTAATCGATTTTCTAAAGATCCACCATATTCATCGGTTCTTTTATTAATTTTAGGGCTTAAAAATTGAGTAATTAGATACCCAGCACTTCCGAGTAATTCTACTCCATCGAAACCAGCTTCTAATAAACGTTCGGCTGCTAATGCATGATCTTCCTGTATTTGTTTTATTTCATCAATAGTTAATTCCTTGGGTACTAGTCCTGTAAGGTTTGATCTCACAGCAGAAGCAGAAACCGCATTTTTACTTGGAAAATATGCGCCTTGATGCATTATTTGTGCCATAACTTTTGCCCCATATTTATGCATTTTTTCGGCAAAAGCACTATATCCTGGAATGAATTTATCATCTCCGATATATGGAGTACCTCCACTATTAGGACTAATTCCTATTCCACCAATTATAATTAATCCCGTTCCACCTTTCGCTCGCTTTTCGTAAAAATTACTAAAAACATCAGTCACTTCTCCTTTAGGAGTATACCCCAAACCCAGAGCAGGCATAACAATTCGGTTTTTTATTTCTAAATCCTGAATTTTAAAGGGTTCAAATAATTTAATGAATTTCATTTTTTTCACATTTACTTCTATAATTGTTAGATATTATTAATTTTGAATTTTTAATGAGTTTTAAGTCTTTTATTAAAATTGAATTTGCATATGCTAAACGAAGAACTTTTCATAGAATACTTTTTTATTTGAATTTTCTTGTTAATTATATCATTTAATATATTATGTATGAAGTTTCTTTAGGAGCCATCCTATATTATTTCCCAAAATTTTCATATCTAATTTACCTTCAGTATCATTTTGAACTTCACCTGGAAAAGTACCTATTCCTATAGCATACCCCGCTATAATTATCTCACTAATATATAGAAAGAAATTGAGGGTATTTAACGCTTGTATTCCCCCCTGTCTCCTTTTAGCTATAATTATCGCTCCTATTTTTCTTTTTAATGGTCTATTGTTTGCCATTGCAACAAACCCTGCTCTTTCAATAAAACTTCTCATTTTTCCTGTAGCATCACCAAAATATACTGGTGTTCCAAGTATTATTGCGTCTGCCTTGACCATTTTGGCGTAATTTTCATTCAGGTC
Organism: Candidatus Odinarchaeota archaeon; assembly: GCA_048885285.1. Taxonomy (GTDB): domain Archaea; phylum Asgardarchaeota; class Lokiarchaeia; order Sigyniarchaeales; family SOKP01; genus Loki-b32. The sequence goes on along the minus strand of JBHLQA010000108.1, from coordinate 1,938 downwards.
ATCGTTTTGAACACACTTATTATCTTTATTTTTAAAGCAGTTATAACACGATAAGCATGAATTTATTGTTTTTCCGGCTAATTGTATTAATTCAATATGCACTGTGGGGGCTTCATCTTTTATTCCATCAAAAACCATATCAAATAACCGAGAAGTATTACCCCTTTTATTGGGGCTTCCATTAATGCCTATAACTTTCATTCTACCGCGATTAACTCTATAATAATTTATATTTGATTAAAAATTTTACTTTGCTTGTTTATTAATATTTTAATTCTCATTATTTAATATAATCTCCCTAAATATTGGTCTAAATAGTATAATATCAAAGTCTTTTAAGAAAAATATTCTTCCTAATTTTTAATCTATGGATTTCCTTGAGAATAGATGATTGAATTAGCAAATCTCATAATGAATTTCCTTATTTTTTCTAAGTTACCAAGATTCAAATCTTTTCGTTTTTTTTTAAATTTCCTTTAAAAGTAGATTCAAATGGTAAATGAATCTTCTGATTTCCATGAAAATTCTGTAGAATTAACAAAAAAATCTTAATTCAAAGTTATAGTAAAAAATGGTCTACATAATTATTATAATCGAATTTTTTCTTAATTCTTATATGAAAATGAGAAATGATTTGGATAATCTGTTTAAATTAACTCCAGATTATGTTGAAAAGGCTATTAAAGTGGCAGGGAGTGCGTTTCAAGATGATCCTATCATGGTATATGTATATCCTGATGAGGAAGAAAGAAAAGAAAATGCCCAGTATGGATTTTATATGCTTTATAGGTATGGAATAAAATATGGATTAACCTATGCTACATCGAAGAACCTTGAAGGAATTACAATATGGCTTCCCCCTGATAAAATATATCCCTCTACTTGGACGATGATGAAAATGGGAGGTTTTTATACAATGCGTAAAGTAGGCTTAAAAATTAAGGCAATGAAAAGATCTCTGGCAGTTTTTAAATACGAGGAAGAGAGACATAAAGAGCTTGTACCATATGACCATTGGTATTTTCAAAATATTGCCGTTAAACCAGAAGAACAAGGAAAAGGATATGGGGGATTACTAATAAGTACTTTACTAAAAGCAATTGAGAACGATGGGTTAGCAGTTTATGTGGAAACAAATACCGAAAAAGCCATGTCAATTTACCAGAAATATGGATTTGAAATACTGGAACATAATATAATCCCTGATACTAATATACCTCTTTGGTGCATGTTAAGAAAACCAAGCTAAGCTTAAGAGATGAAAATCACGTCCCCCTTTAAAGATATGAATATTTTAAAGATACAAGTTTATTAGTTAATAAAATTCATGAAAGGGAAATTCTGAGTGTGATTTCAAAGAAAATTACTTTCAAAAAAGGAAATAATTGTGTGAAACTATAAATTTTCTCCATAGATACTCTTCAAAATTCTTTCTATAACATCATTTTTAGGGGGATCATGCTTTTGGATTCTTTTCAATAAGTTTTTTGCTTTATAATTTTCAGCATCTAATTTTAATGCATAATTACATGCTCCATAAGCATTGTCATAAAGTTTTAATTGATAAGACACTAATGCTAAATTATACCAATTAGTTGAGTCCTTAGGATATAAATCAAATCCAATATGTAAGTAATCATTTATTTTTAAACATCCTTTAATATAATTAGAGATATCTTCTTTAGATTGAATAACATTCATGTGACCATCACATAGAATATCTGCTTTTATCTCAAATAATTCTTGCAAGGATTTCTTGAAATCTTCATAATTACCGCCACTAGATTTAATTCCACCTCCACAAATGTCTCCTACAAATAGAACTTTATGTCTATCGATGGTTAATAAATATGCCATCCCACCTGGGGTATGTCCAGGAATGTGAATACATTCAATATCATACAATCCCAACTTAAGGATAATTTTTTTTTTTCTGAA
>JBHLQA010000107.1:0-8867 GCA_048885285.1 Candidatus Odinarchaeota archaeon | reverse complement strand
CTACACTCTGCATTTCATAAATTCCTTCAGTTGCAAGCCAATCAGCTGTGTCGAGTATTTTCTGTATTGATTCAGCATCTTTAGCATTCCATTCACAGAACATCTTTTCTAATTCGGGTACATTAATAGATCTAGTCCAATAAGCATCATTAGAACAATGAGAACGTAATTCTATTACTAGTTTATTTTCTTCTGGAGGTATATTTAGATTTGCTTCCATCATTTTCCTTGATACAGGATGAATAACTAGAAATTTTGGCATAATAAAATCTCTATTAAAATAATTATTATAATTTGATTATATAAAAATTGGATTATTAATAATATTCAAATTTGAAATTTATATGTTACTAAATTGTAAAAAATTCTTTTATAAGAAAAGAAATAATTTAAAAAACATTTAGTTTTAGAAATTAAATAATATATGATTCACGCTATTACCCTTGATCTCTGGAATACAATATTTAATAATAAATTTTATTCAGATTTTCGATTAGATTTTATTATTCAGTTTTTAGAAAAAAAACATATTGCTATAAGCTTGGAAAAGATGAAAAAGGCTTTTGATTTAGCATTTTATTTACCAGAACGTAACTATAAAAAGAATCATCATATTTACACAGAACAATGTATAACTAATTTGCTAGAAAGTTTTAAAATTGAATTAAATAAAATAGATATAAATTTAATTAAAAATAAATTTGAAGGAGCTATGTTGAGAGATCCACCATTATTAAAAATTGGCGTAATAAAAACCATAGAAAATTATCCTCAAATTATAAATTAGGTCTTATTTCCAATAGAGGAGTAACATCTGGAAGAATTGTTAACAAGATTTTTCAGAGATATGAAATATTTAAATATCTTAAAGTAATGATTTATTCCGATGAAATTGGTTATTATAAACTACATAAGATATTATTTATAACTGTATTAGAACACTTAAAATGTAGGCCTCAGACTGTAATACATATTGGAGATAATCTAGAAACTGATATTAAAGGAGCTAAAAATTGTAATCTTTATATTATTTGGTTTAATGAATCAAAATTACCAAAACTAGAAAATATTCAGCCTGATTATGAGATATGCAAATTTTCTGAAATAATTCAAACAATAAAAGAATTTAAATAGGTAGGGATTTTAAGTTGCTAAGAATTTCTTGTTTTTTTTAGGTTTTAATATTAATTAATTATAAATAAATTCATTTGTATTTCTATTTTAAGACTATTCACTTCATAAAATTAATTCGCTTATGCCTATGAAGACATGTCCTTATTGCAAAAGCCCTATTGAGGATTATTGGTCTTACTGTAGAAATTGTAATAAACCTCTAATTGCAAATCTAGAGGATGCTTTAGAAAAAAATGTGAGATCTAATTATAATGAATCTGAGATATATCACTTGGATCTGGAAGATGATAGTGAAGCGTATGATGATATAATTATAAAAGATGAAGAAATTGATCAAAAGATAAACGAGATAGATTTATCTTTAGAAAACAAGGAAGTTATGGGAGAACCAATTCCTGGATCCTTATTATTAGAAAAATCAAGTTTATATTACAAAAAAAGAGACATAACAAAGGCATTGAAAACCCTGGAATTAGCACTTGACAATTTTAAAGAGGAAAATGATTTACTTAATGTAGCTATTTGTCATAATGAATTAGGAATTATTCAAGAGGATAATGGATTTTTTGACCAAGCAATATATCATTTTAATAGGGCTTTCGAGATTTTAAATGAATTAAAGGATAAATCAAAAATTATCAAAATTTTTAATAATTTAGGTAATGTATATTTCTTAATTAAAGACTTAGAGCAATCCTATCATTATTATCAAGAAGCTTATAAACTTTCTCAACAAGAAAATCTTATTTTTGAAGAGGCAAAATCATCTAGTAATTTGGTTGAAGTTCTTTTTTTATTAAAAGATTATGACCAGATTAAAGGAATTTTAGAAAGAAATCTTAGTTATTTTAAAGATAATGATGATCTCTATGGGCTTATTACAACAGAGCTTAAATATGGAAAGTTATATTATTTAATGGGCGAAGACTATAATGAATCTTATCAACACTTAACTAAAGCCTTAGAAATAATTGAAAGTCTAAAAGAAAATATCAATGTTTATATTAAAGCAAAATTAGAGTGGGAATGTTTTTTTTATCTAGGAAAAATTTATCGTTTATGGGATAATCTTACCAAAGCTGAAAATCTTTTTCTCCAAAGTTTAGAGGCAGTGCGCTTATACGAAATTGGAGATAATATTAAAGAAGGAGAGATTTTAGAAAATTTAGCAGAATTAAATATATCTAAGGGAGATATTGGAAGAGTATTTGATTATTATAATCTAGCTTGTGAAATTTTTCATAAATTTGGAGATAAAATGAAAAATGCTGAACTTAAATATAAAATAGGAAAAATTTTTTTAGAATATGAAGAAGATACTTTTAAATCTATAAAGTATATTGAAGAAGCATTAAATATATATGAAGATTTAGAATATACTAAAGAATGTGCGATAATTTATCACAAATTAGGTGATATTTATCTTTTTAAAGGTATGACTGATATGGCAATATCCAATTTCGAAAGTGCCAAGGATTATTATCAAAATATCCAAGATGAATATAATGCGAACTTATTAAAGGAAAAGATAAACTCATTAAAGAATCAAAATAATTATTAATATTCTATAGACTTTAAGTAAAGGAAATTTATTCAATTTTGTTGTATTAATTTAACTTTCGGATAACTCGAAATCTTGCTTTCTATAGACTTTTCTACCATACTCTTCAAATCCTATTTGTTTTATAAAAGAATATGAGACAAAATTATCTTTATAAACTTCACATCGAATTTCTTTTAGATTAGGATATCTCTCTTTAAGGTATTGCCAACTTGCTGTACCTAAAACCGATCCAAGACCTTTTCTTTGAAATCTAGGAATTACCCCTAAGGCAGCTATTATCGCAATTTCTTTATCTTTCCCTTCAAAGTCTAGTAGAACAAAAGCAGCATCAGTTCCATATACTTTTGCAATAAGGAATACAGTTTCAGGATATTCAAGGATTTTTTGAAGATCAGTTTTTGTTATGGGACGATATGGTGTGTTAGAGGTTAACCAAGCACGATTATAGATATTTTTTAAACTGTCTAAATCTGCTTTAGTGGCTTCTCTTATCTGTGCCTTAATAATGCTATGTTCTATCTTTTCCTTAATTGTATCTGTAAATTGTTCAGTAATTTTTTCAACAGGAAGTTTCATTTGAATATAAACCATCCCATCTTGATAAATTTCCTCTACTTCACTGTCAATTTCTTCTTTTTTCTTCCTCTTTGTTTCAATAGATGAAAAAAAAGCTCTAATTTTTCTTTTTTTAAGATCTAATTTTTTTTTATAAACTAATCTTGATTTTGCCATAATATTGGAAAAATATTGTCCTAGGTAATAAGATTCAAATTTTCATGAATATTTTTTTCTATATCTTCATTAAGTAAACTTTTTTCTCTTAATTTTGATAATCCTAATTGAATTCTCTTTTTAAGGTTAGGATCTTTAATTAAATTCTTACGTTCACAAGAAAATTCAAAATTTGATCGTGTAGCCATGTCTGTTTCTACTGTTTCATTTACCATATTTTTCAGACTAATAAAAGCATCAGATATATCTTTATATATTTCCTCCGGATTATTAGTTATATACCCAGGAAATATAATATTCATATATTCTTCCAGATTATTTTCATCTTCAATAAACATGGTATATATCGGTATATAAATCCATTGAATGGGGCGGGAAAATAAATCAGATTGATTATCATTGAGGGACCATTCAATTAACTTTTGAGCTTCTTGTAAACATGTATTTTGTTTATTTTGTATAATTCTTTTGATATTTGAAATTGAATGTTCTAATTCAGATTTTACATTTTCTAATTTAGAAATCTTAACTTCTTTTTCACTTTCAAATTCAGCTAACTGTTTATTCCTATCTTTGAGTTTTAGGTGTAATGAATCTTTAATTTGCTCTAATTTTTGTTGTGCTTGAATATCAATTTGGATTCCTTGTTCTTTCATTTCAATAAATTTATGATGAAGACTTTCAAGAGATTCTAAAAATTTCTTTCCTTCCTCTTTTAAATAATTGAATTGATTTTCAAAATGAGGAAGAATATCTTTGAATACTTTACTCTTTAGAGAATTTCCACTAGTAAAGAATTTGTTTTTCTTTATTATTTCTTCAAGTTGCCTTTCCGAAGTTTTAAATAGAGTAGTGATATTTTCAATTATTTTTTTCTTCTCATTCACACTCCACTGGTCGATTTTATCGTGTTCTATTTTTGTCTGTTCATCAACTTGGGAGGTATCTATTGATGATGAGGTTTTGGTTATTTGGCTAGAATAACGCGAATCAATATCTTTAAGTTGAACATTAAATTCTATTAGCCATTTATTTACTTCCTTATTTATCAATTCAATTTGAGTTTTCCATCTTAAAGCATTTCCTTTCATCGTATTAATTATTTGACGATAACCCTCAGAAATGTTTAAAGCAAGTTCAGTTGAAATACTCGAATCTAGTACGGTATAGTCTCCAATTGGCTTATATTCAATTAATGGAATTATTTTCAATAATGATTGAAGAAATGAAGGATTAATTAAACCATCGATTTTTAGTGTGTGAAATTCAGATTCTTCACCTTCGCCAATTTCTTCGGCTTCTTTATCTTTATATCCTAAAACATCAATAATCCTTTGCAATATTTCAAATTTAGATTTATTATCTATGTTTCTTAGAATATGTCCAATTAAAGGTTGACGAGGTGGATTTGAATATCTGCCTTTATTCTTAAAAATATTTAATCCATCTAACATTATGTGAGTACTTATAACACCTGGAATACTTAAAATAGGCCAAAGAAGCCTAGAAAAAGATAATATTTTTTGATTTTTGCATAAATCTCTAGTTAAAAGATAAAATGCTAAAGATAATTCCTCATTTCCCTGAATTGAAAGAGGACGTGAATCTTTTCTTATAAAAAATGGTAATAAATGCTGATTTCCGTGTACTGTCATGAATTTTAACTTGAATTTTTAATTAAACTCTTTAATGTATATATCTTATATATTAAATTTAAATAGGTTCAATTTTAAATTTTTAATCTTTTTTTTTTTAATCAATTTGATTTAAAGATTATTTCTTAGCTAATATATAAAAGTCACATATTAAAAAAATATTATAATAGTAAAAAGGAAAATTATTCTATTTGAGCTGTTCGTAATTATTTGCGATTACCAAAATAAGAAGTGCAAGTAATATTATCAATGGAGGCATTATTGCTCTTAAATGAGGTAATGTGGCAACATCCAGAGCACCTTGCAATATTCTTCCTCCACCAAAATAAAGAATAAAACCAATAGCATTCAAAGCATATGATCTTCTTAATACTCCAAAAGTTTTCCAAGCCAAATATAAAAAGATAAAAGGAATCAAGACAAGGAACAATGGCATAAAAATAAAATTGAATAGAAACCTTCCAAGAGGATATTCCCATGAACCAATTCTTATTAATACAAATTCTACACTAATACCGGGATATTCAGTTTCAAAATCGGGATCCATAAATAGACCATCTTGTAATGTTATAGCTAGAATTCCTATAATAATAGGAAGAGCACATAATCCTACTCGAACAAGTAATTCGATATTTTTCCTGTTCTTAAACCATTCTTTTATAGACTTTTCTCCTTTGTTTTCTTCTTGTGTTTCAGGTGGAAATAAGAGAATTCCTAAAACACCAACCATACATGCTACTCCCATCCAAGTAAAAAATGTAGCCAAGCGATAATTTATCATTAAAAAATCAACTACTTCAGTACTATTCGTTCCATTATATAGTTCTGGAGCGAAAAAATAATAAATAATGAAAAATACTCTTGCAATGCCAAAACATAAGAAAAACAAACTAAAAAATAACCAATATAGTTTCTTTGAATTCCTATATCTAAGAAATAGGAAGTAGAAAAATAATAGAATAAAGTAGCCAACTATCACAAAATAAAGGCCCATCTCAATAGCGTCCCAAAATCCAAAATATTGGAAGATATCTTGAAATAACATGACAAGTCAATTTTTTTTTACTTTTAAGAAATAATAATAATATTATTATATTTCTCTTATAAAAATTTAATTTTATTTTTCCAAATTCTTAAAATACAAATAGAATCAAACACTTTTTAAAACTATATGAAGATCGGAGATAACATAGAAACCTTTAATTCATTGCTTAAAAGAAGGGGATTCATATGGGGACCTTCACCAGAAATTTATGGAGGATTTGCAGGGTTTTATTCTTATGGTCCAGCAGGGATGGCTCTTAAAAATAATATATTAGATATTTTCCGACGAGAATGTCGTTATTTTGGATTTGGGGCGGTAGAGTGTCCAACAATTATGCCTAGTATTGTTTGGGAAGCCTCCGGGCACTTAGAAAGATTTATCGACCCTGTAATAAGATGTAATAAATGTAAAACCCTCTATAGAGCAGATAAATTTCTTCAAGAAAATTTACCAGATCAGGTAAAAGAAGGATTATCGTTCAAAGAAATGGAAAATTTAATTGAGAAATTTAATTTAACTTGTCCAAAATGTGATATACCATTTGAGAAAATAGAAGAATATAATTTGATGTTAAAAACCTCTGTAGGAAATAATACTATTGCTTATTTACGTCCAGAAACAGCTACAACTACTTACTTATTATTTAATCGATTAAATCAAGATGCTCGACGACAGTATCCCATAAAGATTTTCCAATTTGGTAAAGCTTACAGAAATGAAATTTCGCCGAGGCAAGGAGTCCTCAGAATGAGAGCTTTTGATCAATTTGAACTCCAAATTTTTATAAGTAAAGAATTGGAAATGAATTTCGAAGAATTTGATGAAGTGAAAGATGAAAAATTACCCCTTCTAGATTGGAAACAACAAGAAAAAGACAACACTATAATCAATGTGATAACACTTGATAATGCTATAAAAAATGGAATCCTTAAAAAACCAGCTTATGCTTATTGTCTTTATATAAGCTATCACTTAACTAAAATATTAGGTATTCCAGAACCATTAATACGATTTAGACAGCATTCTATTAACGAGCGAGCTCATTATGCTGATGATGCATGGGATTTAGAGATTAGAACAAGGCAATTTGGATGGGTAGAAATTTGTGGTATTCATGATAGGACTGATTATGATTTAAAAAAGCATTCGGAATATTCCAAACAAAATTTTGAAGTAAGTATGGGATCTGATCCAAAAATCAAAGAAGTACCACAGGTTCTTGAGATTGCATTTGGAATTGATAGAATAATCTATACATTATTAGAAACCAATTTTATAATAGATCAAGAAAGAATTATTTTGAAGATAAATAATCAATTGGCACCAAATACCGTAGCTGTTTTTCCACTTGTTAAAAATAAAGAAAAAATTAAAAATTTAGCTTTAAAAATCCATAGAGAATTATTAGAAAATCGTATTAATTCATTTTTTGACGTTACGGGTTCTATAGGAAAAAGATATAGAAGACAAGACGAATTAGGAACAAAATGGTGCATAACTGTTGATTATGAATCATTAGAAGATAATACAGTAACCATTAGAGAACGTGATTCAATGGATCAAACAAGATCAAAAATCTCGGAACTTGCAAATATTATAAAAAAAAAGCAAGAAGAGTAAATACTTACACTTTTGCTAAATATTTTGATCTATTTGATACCTTCAGAAAAAATTTTAAAGAGAAGGATTTTTTACAAATATAATTTAAAAAGGAAACTATGGTAAATACTTAATTAATTTGCTTTAGTAGTACTATAATGAGATTTTCAAATTCATTCAACTTCATAAAAAGAACGCAGAAAAACCAAGGATTAAAGATAATAATATGTTTATTCTTTCTATTTCTAATTTTAACTAGTTTCATGTATATAAACAATATTAATTATTTAACGGAATATTCAAACAATTTTTCCAATACTAACAATAATGACTTTTCTGAACAATTGGTTAATAAACTACAATCATCTTCTACAACATCTTTACTTCAAGATCCATACACTAAAAATTTCGATTTAATCCGAGATTTTTTTGAGATTAATTATACTTCAAGTTTAGATTTTGATATTTCTACCTATTATAGATATGGTGATAGTAATGGTGTTATTATTGATGATACAATTTTTTCAGAAGACAATTTACTATATTATAATTCTCTAATGAAAGCGGAAATAGATGATCTCGAAACATTTTCAATTTATCTAAATCTAAAAAACAGTACTCTTTGGTGGGAAGATAATATAAGTAATTATGAGTATGGGTTTGTAAAATCAATCAATGGTACAACGGGAGAAGTAAAGGATTCTAATAGATACCTTACTGATAATCTTTTACCAATTTTTCTACTAATTGAAAATATTGAAATCGACGATCTTGAAAGTATATCAATTGGTGAAGAATCCGTAATTGATTCTATTAAAGAAATGTTTTATTTAATAAACTCCTCGGAATATTGGGATGACGTGAATTATGGATTCTATAATTCCAATTCTTCATCTACAGGAGACCATGTAAAATATACTGAAAGCAACTTTTATAGTATATTAGCAAACCTATTACTTCATCGCACTTTTTATGATCTCAGATCAGATGACACTCTAAGAGATAGAGCTTTACAACTCGCAAATCTAACTATGAACAAAATTGAAACTAAGATGTGGGATAATAGTCAGCATGCTTTTTACTATGATGCAAATATATTATGGAATAGTGTCGGAGCAACGTCAACGTATTACCACTT
>JBHLQA010000106.1:0-8873 GCA_048885285.1 Candidatus Odinarchaeota archaeon | reverse complement strand
TTATTTATACGTCTTATATAAATTAGAGAGAAGAGCGCCTTTAAATCACAACATTTAAATATATACCTCTATATATTTGTTTTGAAGATTCAAAAAAAAGGTAAGAATATATAAAAAAGGAGGAGTGAATTTCCAAAATGAAAAATGATAATAAGTTTTGGGTATTTTCCCCAGAATTGGACTCAAATTTTGAAGAAAAAGCAAAAAAATTGATAGATAAACGTATTGTCTTTATCACAGATCGCGTTGCTTTTTCATTAATATTTAATTTAATTTTAATAGGATTTCTAAAACTGATCATCAACTTATTTGGAATAAATCAGTTCTATAGCTTCATGAATAGAAATTTCGAGATTATCTTTTTAATCCTTTTAATGATAATTGGGTTAATTCTGATTGGAGGTCATATTCTTACAAGAATATATCAAAATGATTCTAATAATACAAATTGGTGGATTTGCTTTTTAGCACTGAAAATCATAGAAATTCCGATTTTTCTTGGTATAGGTGTTGCAATTGATTATTATATGGGTATCGGAAAAACCTTTGCGGTTAGTTCTTTTTTAGCCCTTATTTTTTTTGTAGGATATATGGTGTCAAGGAATATTCGTAATATTAGATATAAAAAATCTAAGAAGACCATTTATCGTATTCTCATAGCCATTATATTATTAATTAGTTTTACTCTAATTATCATAGGTCTTATAAAACTCTATGGAGTAATGAGGATACGCAATATATCAACATTATATACTCCTGCATATGGAAAATTTTCAGTTTGCTTGCCATGCGCATTATGGACCATTATAATGATTTCCGGAGTTTTATTACCGATTTTCATATTGTTAAGTTATTGGATGTTTTCTTTACTTTATAAATCCAAACGCTGGAACGTCGTATATAATTCTCCAAAAAAGCTATTTTTAATATTTTTAGGAATTGGATCTGCCATAATATTAATAATCTGGATTTTGGTAGGATTTATGATTCCTCCAATTCCATTAGCGGGAGGAGGTGGAGGTAGTGATAGTGGAGGGGGCGGAAAAAAAAATAGAAGTAATTTCAATTCATTTTCAAACAATAAAAATGTAATTACAATAAAGAGAACCATTAATCAAAGGACATTTTTAGAAAATTTTGGTGCTAATATGCAATGGGAAAAGTACAATTTAGGGAAAGATTATTTCCATAATTTATTATAATTCTTTTTTATTATATCATAGAGATTTATTTTGATAAATAGAATTATATTCAATTAAATCATTGAATATAAATATGTCCCAACAAAATTATAAATGGAAACAATTAGAAGAAAGGGTTATATTTCGAAATCGTTTCATTGGTTTGAGAAATGATTTAGTTTTAAGACCAGATGGACAGCAAGTAGAATATGTTGTTATTGAAGGAAGAGATTTTGTCACAATTATTTGCCAGACTGTTGATAATAAAATTATTCTTGTGGATGCATTTCCTTATCCTTGGCAATTAAAAACAAAAACTACTGTTGGTGGTATGATCGACGAAGGTGAGAAACCTGAGGAAGCTGCAATAAGAGAAACGGAAGAGGAAACAGGGCATAAGGTAAAAAACATTACTTTTTTAGGAAAAACAAGAATATCTTTTCTTAATACTGTTTGGAATTACTTATATTTTGCTAATGTGGAAAAAAACAATTCAAAACCTATAGATCCAAATGAAATAATTACAGTATATGAATTCTCAATTGATCAAATACATAATTTGATCTATAATGGTGACATTATACATAGTTCAACTATTAATGCTTTTTTACTTGCTAAATTTTATAATTTGATTAAATAGATGAACTTATTATAATATAAAACTTAAAGTTAAGTTTTTTTTGAAATATCTGTTGTTATGGATTTTCTCGTACTTTAAAAATACATTCTAAAATACAAATATATGTTTTACACGATTCTCGATGATTTAATTCTCTATCAAGTATTATCACTTGATAATATAAAATATTCTAATTATGAGCTCAACTTATACAAATATTTCTATGACAAGACAAAAATAGAACCTTCACATATAGTTATCATAAAAGTGGAAGATGATGATGAATTTATATTTCTTTTTGTAAAACAGAATAAATATTTTGAAGCAAGAACTCATTTAAACTCCTTAAGACATAAAATTATAAAAAAAATCTCAATAATTAGGTTTGATAACGTTTTATTAAATTTGCTTTTCAATTTATTTCCAGATTTATGTATATATGATGTTGGAATTGAAATAAATAATAAAGAAGGAAAATATGAGATTAATATTTGTTTCTTGAAAGATTTAAATACATATCATATTGCAGTTGGGAGAAATGGAATTTATATAAAAGCTGTTAATGAACTTTTTAATAAACATATCAATTTCTATAAAAAAGATACATCCATTACGATAAAATGTAAAACAGTTGATTCAAATCAGGATTTCTTATCTAATAATTTACTTAATTCAGTAATCAACCAGCAAAGTTCTTCATAAGTTGAGGAGGATTTATATATTTCCTCTGTTTTTTTCTTTATTTCTTTTTCAGAAGCATTCTCTTTTATAAACTTCATTTGTATTTCTGCAAGTTTTTCACATAAATCTTCATACTTATGGTTTTCTTGAGCAAGATTATGTGCTGCAATAGTAATTTCACCTTCAAAATCTGGATCAATTCCCGCTTCTATAAGTTCCTGGGTATCCTTAAATCGAATTTTTAATTCGGGTCTCTTTTTAACAGTTTCACCCGTTTTCAACCCCTTTTTTAAAATATCTATAATTGCTAAAAAAGAACCATATTCTTCATTTTGATTTAGAATTATAAGTTCAGGAGATTTTTTTCTCTGAACTTTTAATTTTTCTATTCTCTCGATACTTAATTTTCTTTTTTTCTTAGAAGCTTTTAATCCAAACCATAAGTATAATGTTTTAATATCATCAATTAAAAAAACTTTAGTTTCATTAAAATCTACCTTATTAATTTTTCTTAAAGCTCCAGATTCAGTTACGAGATATAATTGCATTTTAATTATCTTAATTGTTCTTAAGGATAATAAATTAGTAAGTTAACTAGTGTTATAAATCTTAACTAAGAGTAAATACGGAAAGATTGATTGTTTAGGATACTTCTCCAAAGAATCCTAATAATTTAAGATTTCTATACTCTTTTCTCAAAAATTCACGCAAAGCAGTTCTTATTGCTTCACTTCGGGATGCACAAACCTTCATAGCAATTAGTTTCTTAATATTTTCATCATATATCTCGGGTAAATTAATGGTAATATTAACCATTTTTTTCTTTCGACTTGATTTTTCTTTATCTGTCATGTAATTACCTCCACGAATATTCTTTCTAAAATCCTCTTATATCTTATGACAAATATAAATTAGAAAGTAGAAATATTCTGTGCCCTTTATTTATTTAATCTTTCCAATATAATAATATAAGTAAAGCATGTATATAAAGTTAATTGGTATGAGTTAGAGTATTTAAAGCATTGTATATCAGATATACACTATTTAGTTAATTTATTTAATTTGATGAACACTTTCAAACCTAAATTAATAGGCTAGTTGAAAATATTTTAAGAATTTCAATTTCTTTCTTATAGGTAAAATTAACTATTATAGGTAATTTTTATAATCTGGCTTCTGGTCTTATATACCTTCCACGAGATTCAACAATATCAATATTTCTAATTATCTTTTCATATTCTTTATCCTTTCTCTTTTCATATACTAACTTATATCCTTCAAGAAAGGCATTAAGGCAATATTTATAATTTTTACCATGAGAAGAGATTAAAACTCTTTTTAAGAGATGTAAATCTACACTCTTATCCTCTATTGTATCGGAATATTCATGCAACCCAAAATCTATGAGAAAAATTTGATTTTCAGGAGTTATTATTACATTACTTGTTGTTATATCACCATGAATATGACCATTTCTATGTAGAGTTGCAATTGCTTTACCAATATCATTGAAATACTTTTTTTTCAAATTATCATCTAAATTTGATAAAATATCTTTTAATCTATTACCCTTAATATATTTCATAACTATAGTGGAATTAACGGAATCAATCTCAAAAACTTGAGGAACATTAATCCCATATGTTTTGACTTTTATTAATGCTTTGGCTTCGTTTAATGTTCTTTCTGTTCTAATTGATTTATCCAACTTTTTTATACGATATTTTTTTGGAATTCTTTGTTTAAATATTACTTCTTTCCCAAACCAATGTCCATAATAAAGAGTTGCTTCAGCTCCTTTTTTAATGACTTTTTCTTTATTAACATCAGAACTCAATATCTTTTAAGACCTCCATGGAATTGTAAAATGATCCATTCGCTCCTTAGGTTTGATAAAAGTTTCATTGATATCATGCCCTCCCTCTGCTTGATATCTTAATATTCCTGTCCAACCAATCATTGCTCCGTTATCTCCTGCAAATTTTAAAGGTACCACCTCAAATTTTGCATCATGCTCCTTACTGATATATTTTATCATAGATTGTAACCTTTTATTTGCTGCTACGCCGCCTGTAAGAAGCACTTCCTTTTTTTCTGTATGAGCCAAAGCTCTTTCAGTAACCTCCGTTAGCATTCCAAAAGCCGTTTCCTGCAAAGAATAGGATATATCATTTAAAGTATATTTGGTACCATAGTCTTCAGATTGGAGTAGATATTTTGCTGCAGTATAAAGGCCAGAAAATGATAGATCCATACCTTTTACAACATAAGGTAACTGAATATAGTTATTTGAATTCAATGCTAATTTTTCGATTTTTGGGCCTCCAGGATGGTTTAAACCAGCATCACGAGCAAAAGAATCTATCATATTACCAATAGCTAAATCAAGAGTTTCACCAAAAATCTGATATCTTCTGGATTCAAAAGCACTAACTATAGTGTTCCCCCCTGATACATAAAGCGATAAAGGGTCTTTAATATTACATTTTAAACGTCCAATTTCAATATGAGCAATACAATGATTTACTCCTATAATTTCAATATTGACTAATTGACTTAACATACGTGCAACCCAGGCACCAATTTTTAAAACAGGTCCTAAACCAGGACTTTGACTAAATGCAATCAAATTAATGTCTTTTATAGATATTTTAGCTTCAGTCAAAGCTCTATTCACTACATTCATAAAATTGTTTAAATGTTGCTCCCTAACTAATCCAGGATGTAAGCCACCTCCTTCAGGGACATAAATATCATTTATCAGACTATAAACATTTCCTTCAAAATCTATAATTCCTACTGAAAAGGTGTGAGCTGTGGATTCAATACCTAAACATAACTTCTTCATTAATTTCGCCAAATTTTCAATATAAACCAGTATTTTTTAAAATTAAAGGTAAAGGGTATCTTAAAAATATTGAGAGTAAAATTATTAATTACTGAATTTATACTCAACTTAATCTCTAATTACGCTTTCGAGCGTTTTCGAGGAGATCTTCTTGTGGTTTTAGCTTTTGGTTGACCTTTTCTTTTGAATACAGCATAACCACATTTCCCGCAAGACCATCTTTTATGAATTTTAAGTAGATCTTAAAATCTATCATAATGATTTGCAAGGAAATAGCTTGGTCCACATTTAGGACAAGACCTATGAGTTCTAACTAACTTTCCCCCTTCGATTTTATAATAATCTGAAGAATTCATTTCATTTTTCACTTAATACATTATAATTAATATTCAAATAGATGTTTGTAAGATTCACGTCTTTTTTTTAATTGATAAATTTCTGTTCTTTTTTCTTTTTCAAGATTTCGCACTTGAATATGAAATGGTTCAAAATAGGTTAAATCTTTTGAGTTTTCATAGATATATACTTTACCAACAGCATACGATGATCCAAAATGAGTATCGAGTTTTTTAATTATTGTTAATTTTTCATTACTACCTTGTAAGGCAGCAATTTTTTTTTTCACTTCTAATCTATTTGGAGTACCTTCTCCAAAATGATCGATTCTAATCGTTAATTCTGTTCGGTCAATTAACGGGTTTTTTTTTTCATCCAGTATTTCAATATTTAACTTCATTTTAAACGTACTGCCTTTTTACAACAAATTATTTCTACAAAAAACAAAAATTACTATAATATAACATTCAAAAGAATATATAAAAAATAAAATTTTGGTTTTTAATGTAAATTTGACCTAGACCATTAAAACAAGTAAAATTATACTCATTTTATTTCAAATAATAGTATCAACAATGTTTTGTTGTATTATTTGTGGCATCAGTCCGAATGCCTCTATCCCATCCACCTCTCGTTTTTGGGAATACTTTTTCTATTTAACTCTCTTATTTACTTCCATCGCTTCTCTCAATACGAGTATCGTTATTTGCCCCCCTAACTATGATAATCCGAGGTGATAACATTGAGCGGAAGTGGGCAGGGATCTCTCCTTTTCCTTCGTATTTCATTAAGGCTTGTAAATATACTAATAATACACCTTATTATAAGAATTAAAATGATAGAGAGTAAGAATTTTCTAATGTGCAATAGAAAAGGATGAGAAATCGATGATAATTTCCTAATTTATCAAAAAAAATCAATTTGATAAGATAATAATATCAAATAATCACATTCTTGATTAATATAATCATTTTTGTTGCCTATATAATAATTCTTGAAAAATGATTAAATTCTAGAATTGATCCATTATTGATATAAGCTTTTTATCTTTTTCTTGACTGTTTTTATCAATATCTACAATTACAATTCCCTCAGGAATCATAAAATTAGAATCTGTAATGGGCGGTTGGCCATAGAAAGCAAAATTTTTAATTCCCTCTAAAAGAGGAATTTCGAGTATGAGAGGAAGGATCAATAAATCTTCTTCTCCATCTATTACTTTAATTAAAGTTTTTTTCTCGGATTTGATAACTTCTCTAAATAGTTTCCAGCAATCTTTATTTATAGTTCCTTCAGGGTTTTGAAATTCAATTGTATGTTCAAAAAATTCCTCAAATTCTAAATTTATATGACTTCTTTGAGTTTTTTCATCAATAATACAAATTTTTATAAAGTTTTTTAAGAAAGGGTTAGATAGAAAATCGTTGGCAACAATATCTCCTACAATATAAAAATTTAATATTTTTTTGATTCTTATATATTCCTGAAAAATATTTTCCACTTGAGCAATAGTGTCATTTCGAGAACCTGCAATTAAAATATCAAGAGGCTCTGTAAATAAATGCCTTTTTTTATAAGGAATTCTTAAATTATATTCCATTTAAATCAAGAATATAAAGAAAGAGTGTTATATAACACTTACTTTAGAATTTAGATACGTATAATTATAACCAATAACCCGTTGTTTTTAGTTAAAACTTAACGTACTCTTAAAGCGTACTTACCGGGGAAATGAATCTTGAGGTATTCAGCAAACTTAGAATCTTGAGGATTAATTATAATTACTTCTCCAGTAAAATCTTCGCTTAGAGTATGTGTTTTGCACTTAGGGCAAATTGTTTCGTTTTTAGTAATTAAATGGCAGTTTTTACATGCTTTTTCTTTCAAAATTATTCACACCATTTTTATTTTAATTATGTTGAATCATCTTCATCTTGATTTGATTCAGTTGGTTTTGTTTGATCTTCACCATAAGTTTCTTCAATATCATCTTCAATCCACTCTTCTTTTCCTAAGAATTTTTGCCTCATCGTCAATCCTAATTTCCCACTTCTCCCAGTCCCCAAGGAAACAGCAATTATCTTTGCTCTAACTTGATCATTAACCTCCAAGATTTTTCCAGTTTCTTTTCCAATAAATCGGTTTCCTACTTGTTCATAAGAGATATAGTCGTCGCAAATTTGAGATACGTGAACTAATCCATCTAATGGTCCTAAACGTACAAAACTGCCGAAATCTACTATTTCAACTACAGTTCCTTCTACTACTTCCGATACTGTAGGCTTGAAAGTAAGGATAGTAAAAATTACCTCATGAAAAGTATTAGCGTTACCAGGTATGATGATTCCCTTTCCTACTTCAAGAACATCTACAACAGCAATTATAAATCCATAATCATGAGTAATTATCCCCTCATAATCTTCTGCAAGGATTATTCTAGCACTGACATCTTTTTCTTGGTCAAATAAAAAGGGGGGTATCTCAATCTTTCCTTCGATGGTGTAGAGTCTAAACATATGAATATAACCGTATAATTTGTGAATTTTATTGAAGTTTAGTAGTTGTTAAAATGTAATAAAAAATTAATAGTTTGTGGTTTTGTCTTAATATAACTCTGAAAATTAATTTATTCTGGTATCAAAATTAAAATCCAAAAGAGAGAGTTATTAAAGACGCTAATACTTTTTTAAATATTCTTTACTGATGGAATAAAAATATTAGTTGAATTTAAAATGTCTGGATATATAGGTAAAAGTATTAGATTAGAAAGAATAATCAATAGAGAAACAAAAAGAACTATTATAATTGCAATGGATCATGGATTAACATTGGGTCCTATTAAGGGAATCGATAAAGATTTAGGCGAGATAGTAAATAAAGTAGCCCTAGGTGGTGCTAACGCTGTGTTAGGGCATGTGGGTATCCCTTTGTATGCTCATAGGGGTTATGGCCCAGATATTGGCTTAATTTTGCAATTATCAGGTTCAACTGCATTAAGTCCTGATTCAAATTATAAAGTTTTGGTAAATTCAGTGCTAGAGGCAGTTAAATTTGGGGCAGATGGAGTTTCAATCCATATTAATATTGGAACCAACTCAGATCCTGAAATGCTCGAAATATTAGGAAGTGTGTCAAGAGAATGTAGAGATCTTGGAATGCCACTCATTGCTATGATGTACCCACGAGGTGAAAATATAGAAAATGAGCA
>JBHLQA010000105.1:0-8906 GCA_048885285.1 Candidatus Odinarchaeota archaeon | reverse complement strand
GTCGGTTCTTTTTTTCCAGCTCCCGCTTACGTCTCGCGAGTAAGGCCGCCAAACGATGATTTTCCAAGGCGCCGATAATCAACCCGGCAAGGCTGACCAACAAACGTTGTTCCCGGGAGTCGAACCGATCCTCACCCATTTTGTCGGTCAGTAACCCACCCCCCCCCCGGGTCTACAGGTCCAAGTTCGTTGTGGGGGGAATGAAAAGATATAAAAGTGACAACTGGGGACTGGATCCAGTTTCGCATGTACTTTATTTTGATTTTGATTTTATAAACGCTCCAGCTGGTGGTAAAGTTTGGAAAGATTGTGGTGAAAGTCTTCCAGAGAAGACATTTGAAATAATTAAGAATTCTGATGCTTTATTATTTGGTGCTATTGGACTTCCTGATTTACCCCCTGGAATTGCTGAATCTGCAATCTTAAAGATAAGGCAGGACTTAGATCTATACGTAAATATGAGGCCAATTAAGTTATATAATCCTCTACGTGATAGATGCCCACTTAGAGATGAATATATAGGAAAAGGTATTGATTTCACTATTATTAGAGAAAATACAGAGGGAATATATAAAGGAATTGGAGAAATATCAGATGAGAACGCTGAAAGTGTGATGTATTATACTAAAAAAGGGTGTGAACGAATTATGCGATATGCTTGTGAATTTGCAAAAAAGAATGGTCATAAAAAAATTACTTCTGTAGATAAGGCAAATGTTATAAAAGCAAGTCAATTTTGGCGTAATATTTTTCATAAAATTGGTGAAGATTATCCCGATTTAGAGAAAGAAGATGTCTATATTGATGCATTTTGTCAATGGTTAATTCGTGCTCCTTATTCTTACGAAACAGTAGTTACGGGCAATATGTTTGGTGATATTACTAGTGATGAAGGTGCTTTTCTTATTGGTAGTTTAGGAATGGCCGCCAGTGGAAACATAAATCCAGGAAATGTTTCTATGTATGAACCTATACATGGTTCGGCTCCTGATATTGCAGGGAAAAATATAGCAAATCCAATAGGCACTATTTTGAGTGTAAAATTGATGATGCAGGAATCTTTCAATTCTCCAAAATTAGGTTCTTTAATTGAAAAATCTGTGGAAGAAGCCCTTAATGAAGGAAGAACCATAGATATTGAGAATAAAGCATTTACAACACTAACTACGAAAGAAATGGGGGATCTAATAGTAAAAAAGTTGATAAACTTACTTAAAAAGTGATTTTTTATTTAATTCTACTTTTTTTTCTAAAAATTATTATTATTGTTATCTAACAGCTCATTTTTAAATTTCTCAATTTCCTTAGCAATATTGGAGCTCAAACCAGGATGATTTTCTACAGGAAGATCAATCCCCATTATTGGAGTTAAAATCTCTCCTTCCTCGTTGATAACATCATAATCTTTTAAAATTTTTTTTTTAGTTTCAACTTTTTCATCATTAGATATCCAAAACATCCCTTTAGGACAATTAATTAAGATTTTTGTAACTAAATGTATTTGTTTCATACAATTTGGACATTCATAATAATATTTATCATCAAGAAGTTTTTGAATTAATTCTGGATTTAACCACGTATTAATTGATGCTTCCCACATAACCCGAAACGAGTGTTTACAGTGAGGACAAATTATTTCAGTACTAGTTAAGCGTGTCATAATTCTTTTCAATCTATTTAAAGAATTTATAAGTTAATTAATTTCCATTTTTTATTATTGTTTACGATCCATAACATAAGTGTCACCATATCGTGACAACATTTAAATATTATCATTTTTATTTTATTTATAAATCAATATAAAAAAAGAGGTGGTTTTAAAATTACAGTTAGCGGGGATTTTAAAAACAATAGACCCATTGTCATAGATAATGGGACAGGTATATCAAAAAATGGATTTGGAGGAGAAGATCAGCCACGCTCGGTTTTTCCAACTGTCATCGGTAAACCAAAGTATGGAAACATCATGCCTGATGTAAAGGATTACAGCCGAGAATGGTATATTGGGGAAGAAGCAATGGAATTAAAAGGGATCATGAATTTACAATTTCCTATCGAACACGGAGTTGTTGAAGATTGGCCAGCAATGGAAAGGATATACCATTATACATTCTATACAGATCTAAGAATTGATCCTTCAGAATTTCCTATATTGTTAACAGAAGCTCCATTGAATCCAAGATCAAATAGAGAAAAAATGGCAGAAATAATGT
The DNA here is from genome assembly GCA_048885285.1 of Candidatus Odinarchaeota archaeon. Lineage (GTDB taxonomy): Archaea > Asgardarchaeota > Lokiarchaeia > Sigyniarchaeales > SOKP01 > Loki-b32. The sequence continues at coordinate 6,693 of JBHLQA010000105.1, read as the reverse complement.
TCGAAACATTTAATGTTCCTGCTCTTTATATCGCAACACAAGCAGTTTTATCACTATATGCTTCTGGTAGAACTACTGGGTGTGTAGTAGATATAGGGGATGGAGTTGCACATATTGTGCCAATTTTTGAGGGTTTTGCTCTAAGTCATGCGATACAGCGAATAGATCTAGCGGGAAGAGATGTTACAACATATTTACAGAGATTATTACGTCAAAATGGATATTCATTTTATACATCAGCAGAGAAACAGATTGTTAGAGATATTAAGGAAAAATTATGCTATGTTGCTCTTGATCCTGAAAAAGAGATTATGCTCTCAAATAAAGTATCAGGGATGGCAAAAAATTATATGCTTCCAGATGGAGAGACTATTACAATTGGACTTGAAAGATTCCTAGCTCCAGAAAGTCTATTCAATCCTTCTGTAGTAGGAAAAGAATTGCCCCCTTTAGATGAAGTAATCGTTGGTGCGATTTCTGAATGTGATGTAGATCTTCGAAGAGATTTATATAGTAATATTGTACTCTCAGGTGGATCAACTATGTTTCCAGGTATTAAAGAGAGATTAACTAGAGAGTTAAAAGAACAACTTCCTGAATCCATTGATGTAAAAATTATAGCACCCCCAGAAAGAATGTATTCTGTATGGATTGGTGGATCTATTTTGAGTTCCTTAAAGACTTTTAGTAGAATGTGGGTAAGTCGAAGAGATTACAAGGAAATGGGACCTCAAGTTATCCATCGATGTTTTTAAATGGCTTTATTTAAAATAAATTATAAAGTGACAATAATTGTGAGAATTAAAATAATTGATGGAATAGCTTGTATTGAACTAGAAGATGGAATAATTTTATCTACAAAGGATTTAAAAAGGGAATCCAAGAAATTGATTATGCCAGATTATTTCACGGATATTCAGGAATCTAAAGAAAGCAAATATTATAATAAGGTTTTGGAAGAAATTAAAAAGAAATTTGGAGAAAAATAAATAATTATATTTTTTTTTTATTAAAATAAATATTAGCCAAGGAGAGGATTCAATAATATGGTAAAAATGACACAAGCTCTAAATGAATTAATAAAGTCAGAATCAAAGACTATTGCTGCTACAATCATTAAAGGTGAAAATGATATTGAGTATTCAACAGAAAATTGGGATATTAGCAATGATATTGATGAGATTAATTTAGCTTGGGAATCAGAAGAATATAAAACACTTATTTTATCTAATATTAAATATGTAATTATCCAGCGAACTCCTGAAAGACTTGTTGGAATTGATCCTTCTAGTAAAGGAGGAATTTTAGGCTTTAAAGATGAAGAGAGAAAAATAATAGGTAAGATTGCTCCTGATGGACTAAAGCGACTAGGGATGATGGAAGTATCTCGTATTTTAGGTAAGCTCAGTTCAAAAAAACCATATATTGATTTCGATACCCAATTAGGTAAAGTAGAAGAATTGAAATGGGCAACTCCAAGAATTCTACTTGATGATACAAATAATTTGCAGGAACTAGGATTACTAAAATTTGGATTAAGTATTGAAGAAGCTAAGGTATATTTGACTTTGTTAAAGAAAGGTAAAGAGGGAGCAAAAGTCGGTGAATTAAATGAAGATCTCTCCATCAAAAGAACAACTATCTATCGTATAATTGATCGTTTAATCAGCAAGAGTTGGGTTATAAAATTACCATTGATGCCCAAAAGTGCGCAAAATTTTATAGCAAGACCCCTAAACGATATTTTTGATGAAAGAATTCAGAAAAAGGAAGAAGAATTAAAAATTCTAAAGAGTTTTCGCTATATCATGGGTGAGACACTAGAGAATGGATGGATAGATATCTCAGAAATTAAAAAAGATTTTCAGTTATATAGTAAAAAGGCTTTTGATTTTAACACTCTTGGAATTATGGGGGAGGAAAAGGATTGTGGTCTTATAATCTTTGAATATAATAAAAAAATAAAAGAAGAAATAATAATTAAAGCGGCCTTACAACTATCATCCGAAAAAATGAGAGAACCAATACAACCTGATCTTGATAAAAAAGCATTTACAATCCCCGATCTTGAAGATATAAAAATAGAAGATACCAAAATTCAGGATTATTTTGGTATGACAATGTATTTCAAATTTAAAGAAGGAACTGAGACGGGAAATAATGTTGGGTTGGATTGGATTGTAGCGGCTAGGCATGTAGCTGTTCCTATAGAGAATAAAATCTATGTTGTTTGGGGGTCCGAAGAACAATTTCCAATTTTATTAAGTATTATTTTAAAATTATAAGATTTTTACAATGACAGCACAAATTCCAGATGAGTTTATTTTGAATGGTGAATCTTTTTCGTTGGTAGGATTAAAAGGTAAAGGTTTAATAGAACCTGAGGATTTAGGGATTTCACCATATTCCACTTGCACTGCGTGTTGGCGAAGGTATGCTATGAAATATAATTTTACAAGAAACAAATTAATCCTTGATGAGTTACAAGTTAATATTGCTGATCCTCCAAAAATCAATGGTGTTGAAGCTCAGCAAGGGAATTCTTTATTTAAATATCATTATAAGAATTTAAAGCTTCAAACAAACTTTACAGGGAGTATTCTTCTTGCAAAAGATTTTATACAATCCATGTATGTTCATATGGGATTTCAGAGACCGATGGCTTTTAAAATTGTTGTTGAAATTGATATAAAGAATGGAGAAATCCTCTCATTAAAAGATCTGACTAAAAGGATGGAGGCGCTAAGGAAAAAGGATTTATATAAAGGAGCACAGCCTCAATCTAACTCAAAGAAAGACATTGAAGAATGGGTTAAGCAAACATTTACTCTTGATTACGATTAATAAATACCTAAAGATAATTCAGTTCCTCCTAAAGATACATAATTACTGCACAAGATAGTGAAATTCCCGTATATGATAAAATCTCTTTTACATGGGAATTTGAGAATATTTTTCCTATTGAAGAGGAAAAATTTGAATACTAAATATAGGAAAAGAACTTTTCAATAATTAAATATATTTTCTATTAAATTGTATAAAATAAAACAAAAACACAAATTTTTTTAAATATCAGCGGGATTTGAATAATATGGAAGACAATGAATTTGAATCAAATTTTAAATTATTATTCCTTGAATATTGCATAATTAGTTTTATAATTATTATATATTTAGTAATAATTAGGTTAGTGAGACCCGCTTTAATACCTCCTGATCCCTTTTTCAGTGTTGTATCTGATCATTATTACTATAGGCTGATGGCAGAAAACCCAATAAATAGTTTAAATGGTCTGATTCCTGATCCATTTTGCTATCGAATTTTAACTCCGATTCTTGCTTGGCTTTTACCTTTTGAACTAAGTATAAACTTTCAAATTGTAACTTACATCTCATTATTTTTAACAGGCATTTTTCTTTATCATATCCTAAAACTAAGATTTGACCGAATCTTAGCTATAACAGGAATTACTCTTTTTTATTGTTTCCAGTATGTAACACCTTATCTTTTTTATAATTTTTGGCTTCCTGATGCATTATCTTATTTATTTATAGTGCTTTGTTTTTTTGCTATAGAGAAATCTAATATTAGACTCTTTTCTTCTTTCCTTTGTATAGGAGTATTAGTTAAAGAAACAGTCTTATTTACAATAATAACATTTTTAATAAAGGAATTATTAGAATTAGAGATAAAAAATCCTTTTAAAAAAGAATATCTTAGAAAAGCAATAATACCGATCCTTCCAGGCCTACTTATTTTGGGTATTTGTAAATATCAGTGATGGGTTTTAAATCTTTTGTTGGCAGTTACTCTTTCTTAATTGCGAAGTATTTGTTCCACACATCAATGTACTTTCCATACCATCCATCAAGCTTTCGAAACATGTGTTTAAAATGATTTCCTTGCCCTCTCATTACGGCACTCTCTCCAGGTTCTCGTACATATGCCCTCCATCTTAAATATTTGAGCTTATATTGGTTAATATAGATTGGAAATTGCCTAAAGTTATGCCCAAACACACGATAATCAAGAACTCGCTGAGCACCGCCATCAGACTTCATTTGCGTTTTAAAAGCCCGATAATACTCATATTTTTTATGAAACCCCTCGGTCATATTATTCGTGTCTGGGATATTCGGGTTCCGCTGATGGGCTATGATTTTTAGCAACCATGATTCCAATTGCTTTAATGCCCTATGGAGTTCGTTAATCTTCTCCCCTGTCAATCGCTCAATGGTTCTTCTTACAATTTCGATCCAAATATAGATATCCGTTTCTGTACCCGAGTCTAGCACCCTATAAAAACGAGCAAGAAGCCACTGCCATTTTTTGGGAACTGGTTTACGAGATTGTTTGGACATACCCGTGAACGCTTTTACATGTGCGCTCATTATCCATTTCACATGTGTTAAGCAATTTTGCTGTTTAATATGCTTAAAACTTCGGGTTCTAAACAGTCCTCCTAAATTAGTTGTACAATCCTTTATTATTCCGTTAATCCATAATTGAGCATTCTTTCTCCCTTCTTTTAAAACAGTCATTCCCGTTGTCCGACCCATATTAGGCATTACCTTCGCGACAGGAATGAAATGGGTGTTCATATCTACCGTATTAATTGAATATCTCTTTTTCCCTTTTATATTCATGTGGATCTCATCATAACCCCAGTATCCACTAGAAGGGACGGGAGTTTCCCTAAGCACTTCCCTAAGGGATTCTGTTGCTTGATTAATCCATTTGACAATACTGGATTTAGAAATATCGATATCAAAATCAATTTTAAACACTTTCTTGATTTGAGCGGGATTTAGACCTTCCATATAGTGTTGCCTTGCTCGATGTTTGTAATTCTCGTGGTAATTGCCGTATTTCGGCGCAATCTTTGAATAATCTGGCTTTATTTCTCCACATCTCTTACACCTTTTCCTATGGAGCATGAATTCTCGCCTTCCACGGCCCATATCCAATATAGCAATTCTTGGGTTGTTTCCATTCCCTACCAACCGCTTTCCACATCTAAGACAATGTGTTTCTTTTATATAGATGGTAAAATCAGGAGTCATTCTAAGGGAATAAGAAGTATCAGTAAGATGTGAATCAGAGCGTTTTACGTCGGTTGTTAATGGATTAATTTTTAATCTTGGCAAAAATTTAATAAGAGTGGTTTGTTCTATATTAATGGGAGGCATATTTCTTCATTATAGTTGATTGTCGTTAATTAACTTGAAGAAATATCTCCCTTTAAACTTTTTCTTTATAGGAATCTATTTATCGACGGAAAAAAAGGTGCTATATTAAAATTTCCATTGGATGTTCTTACAATTATCTGTTTGGGAGCAAATCATGATCAGATCGATTTGTCATCACTGAATTTTACACACACCTCTTATTTTTGGTTTATTAAGGTTATGTATTATTCCTAGTGAAACTTATGATTATTATGATTCTTTTTTAACGATTGGATTACCTTTATTTCAATACCTTATTGATATTTTTTGGGCTTATTCTCATTTGATTGCAGTATGGGGTATACCCGCGTTAATTTTTTTTATTTTTAATAAAAGAGTGGTTTTTTTTGAATGGGTAAAACTTTATGGATTATTTTTACTATTTGTTTTTTTCCAAATTTTTATTGCTACCGATATTCTCAGAGTCGTAGCAACAGGATTTTTTCCTGTACTTTTATTATCAATCTCAGGTATGGACAACTTAAGTTTAAAAATTTCTCAGTTTGAGAGAATAAACATTAAAAAAAAATATTGTGAAATAATAATATTATTTTCGATTACTTTATATTTTTTATATAGAATACTAATGGAGATGTTTGGAATGATATACTATGGATAAAATAACAATATTTTGAATTAAATTTTTTGTTCAATTTACAACTGATAATAGTACTGATACTATGAATTACTTCATTTTTATCCTCCTTCTTCCTCCTACCCAAAGGTTTTTAGTATTGTTAATAAAATTGAATAATGATATATTTTAACAGTTTTTAAATTAATTGTAAACTATGGATCTATCTATAGCAGCAGAATATTTATCTAATTCAAAGAGGACCATTAAAGAATGAGTTAAGCAACCCTTTTCCCTTGATTATGATTGATAATAAGAAAAAATTTAATCTTAAAACTAAAAAGTATTTTTATTATATTTTTCACAATTCTTTTTTAATTTAGAACTTTACAAAAACTTTTTTTATCAACATATGAAATGGAACTTTTCATGGAAGAATGGTTAAATTCAATGGGAGAAAGTATACTCAGAGAATATGGCATAAAAAGCGGACAAAATATATTAGATTTTGGGTGTGGATCAGGTGTATATTCTGTAATTGCTTCAAAAATTATTGGAGATAAAGGTAAAATTTACGCTCTTGATTATGATGAGAACCCTTTGGAAGAATTATCTGATAAAATTAAAAATCAAAATATTTCTAATATTGAAGTCATAAAAACTTCTAAAGAAATATCAGTTCCTTTGAATTCTAATTCTATTGATATAGTATTAATGTACGATGTTTATCATTTACTTGATAAGGATGAACGAGTTAATTTATTGAATGAAATCTATAGGATTTTGAAAAAAAACTATGGGATTTTATCTTATTTTGCTACTCATATAGGATCTTACGGAATCCAATTAAATAAAGTTCAAGTACTAATAAAAAAGACTGGTTTTAAATTA
>JBHLQA010000104.1:0-9070 GCA_048885285.1 Candidatus Odinarchaeota archaeon | reverse complement strand
TATAATTACAGTTTTGAACAGAAGGATTTATTTAAAGATGAACCAGATCAAATAGATTTCGATGAGGATTTAGTATCTGGGGCATTAACAGGTATTTCATCTCTTCTTTCCGAAATAACTCATACAAAAAAGCATCTTAGACATATTCAAAAGGAGGACGCTACGCTGATATTTGCTTATGGTAAATTTCACATTGCTACCTTAATTGCTAAAATGGATTTGCCAATTTTATTCAAGAAACTTGATGAGTTCTCCCGAGAATTTGAAAGTAAGTTTTCAAAGGAACTAAAAAATTTTAAGGGGAATATTTCTCATTTTGAACCTACAAAATTCTTACTAATCAAGTATTTCAGTAAAACATACGATGATTTTATGGAATAATTAAGTCTAGATTTTTCTTTTCTTGTCTTTCATAAAAGTTGATTATCCCAGATGGTTTCAGCAAAAATATTAAATAAAAAGATATCCTAAAAAATACTACAAACTTCATTCATATATAGATATTCCTTTTTGATTTAGAAAGAAAAAATACTATGTATTAAGTTTCAGCACAGAATAATGCTTAAGAAACGAAATATTAAATATTCGCTAGGTAAGTTGTTTGCTAGAGACGTGGATTTAGAGAATATAACACTTCTTTACCTTTTTTTTTCTTTTCTTTCAATTTCATTTACAGTTGAATATTTTATTCTAAAATTCTTTATACAAATGGAAGTCGGGTTAGAAATAGAAATCCCTGTGATTATGACATTATTCATAATATCTATCCTTTTTTTAGCTTCAGGTTTTTTTATTGATATAATATCAAACAAAACACGATTTTTCAATATAGTTTTGCTAATTTGTATCATAGGTTTATTATTAACTACTTTCACAGACCCTCTATTTGATATTATTGGGCTATTAATTATCCTAATAACAATACCTCAATTAATAATAATCTGGTGTTCAACATTAGCTCATGAAACAAACATTTTAAATAGAGGACGAATAACTGCTATAATCTTAATCTCTAGTTATTTACTTGGTTTATTTGTTATCTTTTTTTTGTTTTTTAAGGATTTATATATATATCTTATTATATTAGAATTTATTCTTTTAATCATAATCGTTATTATTTCGCGATTTTATTGCTATATTGAAACTAAAGACAGATTAAAATCTGATAGAAAATATTTTAAGATCATTCTTGAATTACACTTTTCAAGATATTCCGTGGGTCTTGCTTTTTTAAGTGGCCTTTTAGGAGGTTTATTAAATGATTCTTTGAGTCATTTTAAAAATTATAATATTAATCCTCTTACCTTTTCAATAACTTCTTTTTTTTATGTTCTTGCAGCGGGTTGGTTTTTTGATTATATGGGTAGAAAGAATACATTAGTTCTTGGTATTTTAATAGTTTCATTTTTTTATATATCATTTGGGTCATTTTATATAGGTTCTCCGAATGATCCTGTTTTTGGTATGCCTAAAGAAATTCATATCTCTCTTCATTATGCATTTGCAATTCTTCCACTAATATTAGCTATAATCATAATAGCAGGTGATTTTTCAACTGAAAGAGGAAATTTAAAATATAGGGGGAGTATAAATGGCCTTTTTCTAGCATTAATGTTTTTTGGGTTAGGTTTGGGATATTTATTATATAAAATGATTGATGTTCTTTATAATAATTTTGAGGATATGCAGATTTGGGTTCCAAATCTACCCAATCTACTAAATTCATTCGCATTAGTTATAGTTCTTGTTTGGATGATGGCAGGTAAAGACATATTAGTATCTAAAGAGAAAGACTGGGCAAAATCATTAAAAAATCTTTTTGTCTTAAGTAATAGTGGAGTTTGCTTATATAACTATGATTTTATATTTAAAAGCGAACATTATGAAGAGAAAAAAGAAGAAAAAGAATGTGAATTTGATGAGGATTTAGTAAGCGGGGCGCTTTCAGGTGTCATTACAATAATCTCTGAAATCACAAGAAGTTCAAAACATATTAAAAAAATTGATAAAGAAGGTAATCATCTTTATTTTGCATTTGGAAAATATCATATAGCCGTATTAATCACCTCTATGGATCTACCAATTTTAAATAAAAAATTAGACGCTTTTTCAAGGGCTTTTGAACAGAATTTTTCAGAAGAAATCAAAAATTTTAGAGGTAATGTTCAAGTATTTTCTCCAGCAAGATATATGATTGACAGATATTTTAGCCAAAAATATGTTTAATACTATTTTCCATTCTTATTTAAATAACTGGTTTAAATTATAAGAGATAATTTTACTAATTTTTAAATTTTTTACCATTTTCTACATTATTTATTTTTATTATCTTTATAATAGTTTTTAATACACCTTCTTCAATTCTTTTAAGAATTTTATTGTATTCTTTTCGTTCAAAGTAGAAAGGGTCTTCAATCTCTAAATTCTTTGTTTCACCAGCATAATCTAAAAGCAAAAACACTTTTTCATCAAGATTTAAATTTTTAAATCGTCTTTTTAATTTATTAATATGTCTTTTTTGTTCAAAAGCTAAGATAAGATCTTGGTTTTTTACTAATTCTTCATCTACTCTTTTGCTCCTAAAATGAGCTATGTCAATTCCTTTGGATTTTAAATAATTAACGGTTCCATCCTGAGCCGTCTCGTAATAGTGATATAATCCAGCAGAATCAAAATCTACCTCTTTTAAATCGTTCATAAATTTATTTTTTTTCAACCATTTCGCATATTCAGATGCAAAAGGTGATCTACATGTATTCCCACCGCAAAAAAATAACACTTTACGTATTTTTGACATAATTCTTTATAGAAAAATGAATAAATTATATAGCGATGATTAGAAAATAGTATTTTATTCCAAACTACTTTATACTTAAATCAAATAGAATAATTCAATATAAAAAAAAATTATGATTAACTTCAAAAATCTTAAAGTCGTATAATAAATCATATACATAAGATACTTTTATTTCAAAAGGAATTAAGCATGGTTGAAGATATTAAATTTAAAGAATATAAGGATGATATAGAATCATTATTCGACCCAAAACGCAAGTATACTTTCTTAGTAGGTGCAGGGATCTCTATGGATCGTCCAACAAACATGCCTTCTGCGATACAGATAGTTAAAGGATTATTGGAATTATGTGCACCTCAAGAGGAAATAGGAAATTTGCTTTCTCTTGATATGCTTAGATATGAGCTAGTAGTGGAGAAGATACAGAATATATTCGATGAGGATTTGAAATTTTTAGATTATTTAGAATCTGTTACTGAGCCAAACCTTATTCATATGTTTTTAGCAAATAGTATTGCCAGAGGCAATTATGTTATAACTACAAATTTTGATTATTTAATTGAACAAGCCTTACTACGTGTTCTAGATGAACAATGGCATCAAGATATTTTACCAATTATTTCTAAGGAGGATTATATCTTTTACCAAGATCCAGATAACCTTGTAAAATCAAATAAATATCCTATTTTTAAAATACATGGATCCAAACGTAATATCATAACTGGTAAAGATACAAAGGATTCACTCATCACTACGATGAGTGCTTTAGGAAAAGAGCGTGGTGAAGGGGAAACATTCACTATTGAGCCGTATAAAAAACCTACAGTATTTAATTTAATGAATAATAGATCTTTAATTGTTTTGGGATATTCTGGAAGTGATGATTTTGATATTGGTCCAACATTAATGGAATTACCTTATCTTAATCGCCTTATTTGGATCGAACATTCTCAAAATACTTATCCAGAAATAATAAAAATAAGAAAGCGAAAAGATTTAAATTCTCAAGAGCAAATTTCCTCTCTTGAAAATATATTAACAGAAATAAGTTCTTCTGGTGATTACGAAGTTGTTTTGGTTAGAGTACACACCAGTAAATTTATCGAAACATACCTATGGAAGATTTTTTTACCTTATCATTCTTTAAATGAAACAATTTTGGGTGGATCAGATAAAGAAATTCCGAATTTCTTGGAATGGATAAAACCATTATATGAGAATGTATCTAAAGTTGAAAAATACAAATTTGCATGCCAATTATTCTACTTTTTGAAAGAAATTGAAGCTGCAAGTCGTTGTTCACAAAAAGGTATTCAAAACGCAGAAGAAGTAAATGATATCTCTTCAAAATCATATTTCTTGAATTTTTTGGGTTTGATTACTCAAATTAAGGGAAGTTATGCCAATGCCTTAGAATATTATCAGAATGCTTTAGGAATTGATCAATCTTTAAATGATCTCGCGGGTATTGGTTCAGATATCAATAATATAGGTTCTATCTATTTAACTATAGGGAAATATGATGAAGCACTTGAACAATATCAGCAAGCTTTAGAAATAGCTGAAGAATTAGATGATAAAGGAAGTAATATTACTTGTTTAAATAACTTAGGGAGAGTATATGAGGTACGCCATGAATTTGACTTAGCATTAGAAAAGTATTTAGAAGGGATTAAAATTACAGAAGAAGTAGGCGATCTAAATAGCAAGGCACTTCTTTTAAATAATATAGGAATGATTTACAGAGCCAAAGAAGAAAATGAGCGAGCAATTAAATATTTTGATGAATCAGTACAGATTTCAGATCTTTTAGGAGACGTTTATGGGAAAATAATAGTGCTAAATAATATAGGAAGGGTTTATGATGAATCTAAAGATTATGAAAAGGCTTTAGAAAAATACAATGAATCTATAAAATTTGCTGACCAATTAGGGGACTTGGCAAAAAAAGCAGGAAGCATGAATAATATTGGTTCGATTTATTTAGCTCAAGGAAATACAGATAAAGCATTAGAAATATATCAAGAAGCATTGAATATCGAAGAAAGATTAGGAGATCCACTAATGAAAATAATTTATCTTAATAATATCGGAATGATTCATAATAGTAGGGGTAATTATGACATTGCTAAGCAAAAATATAAGGAAGCTTTAATTATTGCGAATAATATTAGTGATTTATCAAAAAAGGCGCTTCTTTTAACAAAAATAGCCTCAATAAATATGAATAAAGAAGATCACCAAACTGCCCTTGATCAATTTGAAGAAGCCGTTTTAATTTTTGAAAATATAGGAGAATTATCTAATAAAGCAGCTACTCTCAGTAATATTGGAAAAATTTATGAGACATTTAATAATTATTATGAAGCATTAAGACGTTATGAAGAAACTCTTAAGATCGACCAGCAGTTACAGGATCCAATGGGAATAGCAAGTGACCTTTATAATCTAGGGAGGGTATATTCTATGCATGGAGAATATCGGAAAGCCTTACAAAATTATGAAGAAAGCCAAAAAATATTTAATCAGCTAGAACAAAAACAATATGTTGATATTATAAGAAGTAAAATTGATGAAATACAGAAAAATATTGGAAAATAAACTCAAATTGTTTTTCTTCTATTGTAATTTAATAAAATTTTAATAAAATTAATTTTATTTTAAAATAAATTTAAATATTAATAAGGAAAATTATAACAATTTCTATTGAAGATAAAAACTGATTTTTTAATTATTGGAAGCGGAATATCTGGACTTTCATTAGCAATAAATCTTTCTAGATTTTTGCCTAATGAAGAGATTTTATTAATAACAAAAGAAAGTATACACCAAAGTAGTACATACTATGCTCAAGGAGGTATTGCTTGTGTAACAAACCATGGTGATAATGATGAAAAACATATAAAAGATACTTTAATAGCTGGAGATGGGTTATGTGATAAAAAAATAGTGAGAAGAATAATATCTCAAGCTTCTGAAAGAATAGATGATTTAATAAATATGGGGGTAGAATTCACTCGAAACGAAGATGGAGAGTATGATTTAGGACAGGAAGGAGGACATTCTGAAAGGCGAATTCTACATGTAAATGATCAAACTGGAGAAAGTGTGGAAAGAACTCTTATAAATAACGTAAAAGCACTGAAAAATGTAGAGATCAAAGAAAGGTGGTGTGGTGTTAATCTTTACGTTAAAAGTTTAAAATGTTATGGTGCGTACGTTTTAGAGGAGGATACTGGCGAAATACATAATATTTCTGCAAAATCAACAATTTTAGCTACTGGTGGGGCGGGTAAAATTTATTTATATACAACTAATCCTGATGTGGTATCTGGTGATGGTATTGCGATGGCTTATAGAGCAGGTGCTATGATCTCTAATATGGAATTTTATCAATTTCATCCTACATGTTTATATCATCCATATGCAAAATCTTTTTTAATTACTGAAGCTATGCGAGGAGAAGGTGCAATCTTGAAAGATATGAGAGGAAATGAATTTATGGATAAATATCATCCTCTAAAAGATTTAGCACCTCGAGATATCGTCTCGAGAGCTATTGATGCTGAATTAAAAAAATCTGGTGATGATTATGTATACTTAGATATTGCTTCCTATCGGGATTCCGCTTTTATTAAAACTCATTTTCCTGGAATTTATGAAAAATGTTTAGAATTTAATGTTGATATAACAAAAAACCCAATTCCTGTGGTTCCCGCCGCCCATTATAGTTGTGGTGGTGTGGTAGCTGGAATTGATGGTAGAACAGAAATTAAGAACCTTCATGTGATAGGAGAAGCTTCTTGCACGGGATTTCACGGCGCAAATAGATTAGCAAGTAATTCATTACTTGAAGGTTTAGTGTGTGCATATGAAAGTGCTAATTTTTTAGCTGAACATACTATGAATTTAAAGAAGAAAGATTTTCCGGAATGGGAAATAGGAGATGCCGTTCCATCTACAGAAGCGGTAGTAATAACCCAGAATTGGGATGAAATTAGAATGCTAATGCAAAATTTTGTTGGCATTGTAAGATCTGATTTACGTCTAAAAAGGGCTCTTAAACGTATGAACTTGTTCTCCGAAGAAATAGATTTTTACTATTGGAATTATAAAATTGATAAGAATTTAATTGAATTAAGAAATTTATCAATGGTGGCAGAAATTTTAATTAGGTGTGCTCTATCACGAAAGGAAAGTAGGGGAACTCATTATAATGAAAATCACCCTAAAAAATTGGAATTGGCAAGAAATTCTTATATTAAAAGACCTTGGTAGCAAAATATCGTTTTTAATATCTATAATTTTAAATTATTTTTCTCATTACTATTGATATGTCTAACCTTATAGAAGAAAAGGATTAATTGTGGATATTGGTAAAAAAATTAGGATTGAAAGAATATTTGACAGAAAAAGCAAGAGAACCATTATTATTCCAATGGATCATGGACTGACTATGGGAACTATTAAAGGATTAGAAAATGTGGCAGAAATGGTTGATAAAGTCGCATTAGGTGGTGCTAATGCAGTACTTGAACATTCAGGCATGGTTGGTGCAGGACATCGTCAATCTGGTAAAGATATCGGTCTAATTATTCATTTATCTGGAGCAACTGAATTAGCACCAGATCCAAATCATAAGGTTTTAGTATGTTCAGTAGAAAGAGCTTTAAAGTTAGGTGCTGATGGTGTATCTATACATATTAATATTGGAGCAGATGATGAACCAGAAATGCTTCAAGATGCTAGTAAAATCGTAGAAAACTCAAGAGAGTGGGGAATTCCATTATTAGCTATGATATACCCTCGCGGAAGAAAAATTAAAGATGAAAATAGTCCAGAAGTTGTAAATATCGCTGTTAGAGTAGGCGCAGAGTTAGGTGCTGATATTGTTAAAACGAATTATCCGGGAGATATTGATGCTTTTAAAGAAATTGTAAAAGGTGTTAGTCATATTCCAGTAATAATTGCAGGAGGTCCAAAAATGGATACTGTCCCAGACTTATTACAGATGGTTTATGATTCAATACAAGCGGGAGGGTCAGGAGTTGCCTTTGGACGAAATGTCTTTCAATCTGAAGATCCTACAAAAATTGTTAGTGCAATTAGCAAGATTGTGCATAAAAACTATACAGTAAATGAAGTTTTGAAAGAATACGAATATACCTAGATTACTTATTATGAGGGAAAATTCTAAAATTTATGAACCCTTTAAAGAAAAGTTTGATAGTCAGAATACTCTACAATTTCGAGTAATAATTTCATTTGATAATTTATCAAATCGAGAAAAATTCTTAAAAGATAACGAAGATCTGAAAATTTTAGGGAAAATTGACTCAATTCCTTCTATTTATGTAAATTTAACAAAAGAAAAAATTATTATTTACAATGAGAGTAAATTAGTTAAGAAAATCGAAGAAGACCAAAGACTTTATCAATCAATATTAGATGTACTCGAAATCCTAGAAATAAACGATTATAAAAATTCTCAAATATCCTATACAGGAAAAAATGTAAATATAGGGATCATTGATGATGGAATAAACGATAATTTTTCATCAATATCTAAAAATATATCAAGATATTATTTCTACAATAAAACAGAAAAAATTACTGATTTAAAGAATGATGAAAATAAGATCAACCATGGAACTTTAATGGCTAGTATAATTAATAATCAATTTAAAAATGTAGATAATAATTATATTGGAATTGCTCCAGATGCTAATATTATTGACTTCAATATATCCACTGTTGATCAAAAATACTACTTCTCAAATATTTTAAAGGTTATTGATAAAATCATCAGCGAAAATATAAATGTTGATATATTGTTAATTTCTCTGAACTCAAAATATAGTTCTGATGGAAAAGATATTTTGTCTTTAGCTTGTAATTTATTAGTGGAAAGTGGAATTATAGTTGTATGTTCGGCTGGCAATTTTGGACCAGATCAATATAGTATTGGAAGCCCTGGAGCAGCAGAAAAAATTATTACAATTGGAGCACTCACAAAAGATCTGGCTATAGCTAATTTTAGTGGAAGAGGTCCTACTTTAGACAATAGAATAAAGCCAGATATATGTCTACATGGATCTAACGTGATGATACCTATATCTCAAAATTTAAGAATAAAGGTATCTGGTTCTAGCGTTTCTGCTTCGATTGGTGTTGGATTTATCGCTTTATTGAAAGAATATGATTCAAAAATGGAATATAATGAAATTATTAAATTAATTAGAAAATCAAGCAAAGATTTGAATTATGATTCTG
>JBHLQA010000103.1:0-9136 GCA_048885285.1 Candidatus Odinarchaeota archaeon | reverse complement strand
AAAATAATCAAATTCATGATATTGGAAACAATTTATGATCCAATCATCTTGTCATCACTGAATTTTTTAACTAATCGAAAAACCTTCTTTAAAATGTTTTAAATCATAAATTTAATATAATAAATTAACTGAAAACTAACACCCAATATTATTTAAAATGAAGATTGAAAAATTTACTATAGGTTATTATGAGGAAATTGTGGCACTCTGGAGAAAAGCTGGAATCAATATAGGATCTTCTGATACATTAGAAGAAATTAATAAAATGCTTCAACGTAATCCTGATCTTTTCTTAATTGGAAAGATTAACGATAAAATAATTAGCGTTGTGATTGGTGGTTTCGATGGAAGGAGAGGTTATGTCCATCATCTTGCTGTAGATCCAGATTATCAAAAAAAGGGATATGGGAAAAAAGTAATAGATGCATTAATCGAGAAATTTCGTGAATTACGAGTGCATAAAATCCATTTATTTATCGAAAAATACAATAAAGATGTCGTTGAATTTTATCAGAATTTAGGATGGGAAATCCGAGAAGATTTAATTATGATGAGTTATATTCCAGATAAAGAATTATATAAAATGAGAATCTAAGCTAGCAGTTCTTATAATTTCCCTTATTGAAATAAGATTTTATTTTATTAGATCCTTTTATATGTTAAAATTTATATTTCTGCTTGAGAATTGAAAAAATTTAATAAGATCAAACAAAAGCTTGATTTTTCTAGAACTAAATAATAGAAAACTTTTTTAGGTTCTTTTCCATAAATTATATAATAAATAGATATAAGCTGAATAATTTTATCTTTGATAAAAAGAACTCAATGAAAGTGAATTTGGTATGGATTTTAATAGAAAAAATGCTCTCATCCAATGTCTTTCTGAATTGAGTTTCTTTATTATAAATAAGTTTAATAACACTCTTGTTATTAAATCGAATGATGTGAGTGATGATTGTTTTAAAACCCTAAATTCATACTTACATCATTGGCTACATCATGAATAATGCCGATGAATTAGTATATTATAAGATATCTTATATTCATCGGGAATTAAATCAAACTAAATTTAATTTTAGTTTGGGAGAATAATTATGATAATATTAAAAATTAATATGAAGGATATGAAAACGGTTGGAAGCTTGAAAGAGTTTATAGATGGAGTATATATAAAACGAAATTGGGATCTGTTTATAACTCTTGTTCTTGAAACTAGTAAGGAAAGTCTTATTGCACTGATAAAGAGTGATATGCTTAAGAGGGCTTCTAAAAAGGTTAAAATATGGAGTAATTCAGAAATTAATAAAAAAGAATTGAACAATTTATTAACAGAAAATAGAATGACAAAATATAATCCACAATCTCATAAAAATGATAAAATTTTAAGTTTTGATTCTATAAAAGATTACTCAGTGATAGATAATATTTTATTTAAGATTTTAGATTTTGATAAAGGAAATGGCTTAATTCCAACAATAGTTCAAGATCTCGATGACAATGTTCTAATGCTCGCCTATTCATCAAAAGAGTCTTTGAAGCGTACAATTAAAACTAGAAGATCAACTTACTTTAGCAGATCAAGAAACCGACTATGGATAAAAGGAGAAGAATCAGGGAATTATCAAATTGTAAAGAAAATTTTTTATGATTGTGATGCGGATACTTTATTATTTAAGGTAAAACAAAAAGGTTTTGCTTGTCACACAGGTTCTTATTCTTGTTTTCAGGATAAGAAATTTTCTATAAAATATCTCTATGATTTAATAATTGATAGAATTGAAAATTATAGTGCAAATGAATCTTATAGTAAAAAACTTGCAGAAAATAATGAATTATTAATGTCGAAAATTGAGGAAGAGTGTACTGAAGTGATAAATTACACCGATAGGAATAACTTAATTTGGGAAATTGCTGATGTCGTATATTTTATTCTTGTATTAATGGCTACCAAAAAAATTAAACCTGAAGAAATCATAAATGAATTAAGGAGGAGAAATAGATGAAAGAAGGTCTACAAAAATTGTATCCAAAATATAAATCTCGTCAAGTAAGATTAGCAATTCCTTCAAAGGGAAGAATGGAAATCGAAACTCAAGACTTTTTAAGAAGCTGCGGCTTTAATATACAAAGAAACAATAGACAATATATCGGATCAATACAAGAGCCTATAAATCTTCAATTGGTTTATCAACGACAAGTCGATATTGTTAGAGGTGTGTTAAATGGGTCTTTAGAGATGGGTATAGTTGGTTATGATTTAGTACTTGAATATTCACCTTTAAATGAAAATGAATTAGTAATTATGCATAATGCATTAAACTTTGGAAAATGTAGCCTTGAAATAGCAATTCCTGAAGATTGGTCAGAAGAATCAATTGAGAAGATTAGAAAGAATAGGAAATCACTTAGGGTTGCTACCAAATTTACAAAACTTACTAAAGATTTCTTGAATTCCCTTGATATTGAGTATGAATTAATTAAAGGTAATGGTTCTCTTGAGGTATATCCTGAACTAGGTTATAGTGATATCATAGTTGATTTAGTGTCAACTGGTCAAACTTTAAAAGGTAATCGTTTAAAAAGAATTATTGGTGGAAAAATAATGACATCTGAAGCTGTGCTTATTGGAAATCAAACTGCTTTAAAAAATGAGATTGTTTTAAAAGTTGCTCGTCAGTTGATTGAATTTATTGAAGCTACTTTAAGAGCTCAAAATTTTGTATCAGTCTTTGTAAACATGAGAGGAGAAAGCCCAGAGGAAATTGCTAATAATATTTTTTCCAAGGAGGGACTCGAAGGGCTTCAAGGGCCTACTATCTCACCAGTCTTTACAAAAAGCAGAGAAAAAATGTATGCTATTCATATAATTGTCGAGAAACAAAAATTACAACAGGCAATAAGAAGTTTAAGAGAAATTGGAGGTAGTGGTGTGGTTGTCGCACCTACGCTCTATATTTTTGAAGAAGAACCATTGAGATATATTAAATTATTAAAAAATTTGGGGATCTATGATGATTAAAACTTATACAGTAGATCAGGCTAGAAAATCAATATTAAAAAGAGAAATTAGTTCTTTAAATAAAAATCTTAAAAGTGAAGGTATAACTCCAGAGGAAAGTGTAAAAACTATTGTAAAAGATGTAAAAGAAAGAAAAGATGCTGCACTTAAAGATTGGACATTAAAGTTTGATAAAGTAGAGATTGATCAATTTGAAATATTAAATGTTGATTTTGAAAAATATCTGAGCTCTATTAATTCTAAGTTAAGAAAAGCTTTAGAAATAGCATGTGAGAGAATCTATAATTTTCACAAATCTCAACCTATCATCTCATGGATGAATTATAACCTTGGAGGCCAAATAGGTCAAATAATAAAACCTATTGAGACCGTAGGGATATATATTCCAGGAGGAATAACGCCTCTGTTTTCCTCAATTTTAATGGCAACCTTACCAGCCATCGTAGCAGGAGTTAAAAATATTATATTTACTTCTCCTCCCAATAAGCAAGGTACTTTATCAAAAATTATCTTCGCAACTTTTGGGTTAATCAAGAAGTATGATATCAATATGAGAATTTTTAGAATAGGCGGTGCTCAAGCTATTGCAGCTATGGCATTTGGAACGGAACAAGTTCCTAGAGTGGATAAAATCGTAGGACCTGGAAATATCTATGTAAATTTAGCAAAGAAAGAAGTTTATGGAACAGTAGGAATTGATGGGATATATGGACCTACTGAAGCATTGATAATTGCTGATGAAATAGCAGACCCCTCATTAGTTGCTTCAGATCTATTAGCACAGGCAGAACATGATATTTTAGCTGTTCCAATTTTAGTAACCTCTTCTGAAAATCTAATTTCATCTGTGAAAAAAGAGTTGGAAAGACAAATTATAACACTGAAAGGAAAGTCTATTATTAAAGAATCTATACAAAACATGGGTGGTGTTATTTTAACAAATTCAATAGAAGAATCGATACAAATTTCAAATGAATTTGCACCTGAACATTTATCTCTGATGATTAAAGAACCTATGAAAGTTTTAGATAAAATAGAAAATGCGGGAGGAATTTTTATTGGAGAAAACTCTTTTGAAGTTTTAGGTGACTATATAGCAGGTCCTAGTCATGTGATGCCGACAAATGGCACAGCTCGCTTTTCATCTGCTTTATCAGTTTATGATTTTATAAAAAGAATAAGTTATGTATATATTAATGAAGAAACATCTTTTAACTTATCTAAACATGCTGAAATAATAGCCGAAGCTGAAAATTTAACAGGACATGCAAATGCAGCAGCTTTAAGAACAGATTTTAATAAAAATAAAAAGGAGGACAGTTAATTGGATAAAAAAAATTACATAATAAAGCCTTCTAAAACTATTAGGAAGTTTTTAGATTCACAAAATTTTGATTCACTTTCATATTTAGATAAATCGAGCCAAGAGAATGAGATGATATTTTTAGATAAAAATGAAAGTCCTTTTGTACCACCTTTGGGAGAATTAGTTAATTTAAAGTCATTAAATATCTTAAAAAATTATCCCGATTTGAATGCTAATACATTTTTAGATAAGTTATCAAAGGATCTTAAAATACCTATTTCATATCTCTTAGCAGGAACTGGCTCTAATGAAATAATAGGTCTTATCATTAAGATCTATGCCACACCTAAAACGAATATTTTAAGCATTAATCCAACGTTTTCAATGTATAAATTTTTTGCGAACATAAATGGTGCGAAGTATGAATCATTTCCCTTAAGATTATCAATAAATAAAGTAACTGGTATTGCGGAATATGATTTAGATCAAGACAGATTTATGAAGAGGGCTAAATCATCAAATATTATAATTCTGGTCCGACCAAATAATCCTGATGGAATGCTAATCCCTTTAGATTTTATTAAACAACTTTTGGTATTGAAGAAATTAGTAATTATTGATGAAGCTTATATTGATTTCAGTGATGGTCCTAGTGTAGTAGATTTAATCAAATCTTATGATAATTTAATTATTTCTCGGTCATTTAGTAAATCCTATTCTCTCGCAGGATTAAGATTAGGTTATACAATATCAAATCCTTCTATTAATGAAATTTTAATTCGTATAAAAAGCCCCTTTAATGTTAATAATGTAGCTTTGCAATATGGTTTATTATTATTAGATAAAAAAGATGAAGTTTCAGCAAATATTAAAAAAATCATATCTATTCGGGAAGAATTTTTTAAGGATCTTCTTAATTTAAGAAAGTATCATAAGATTTTTTATATACATCCAAGTCAAGCAAATTTTATTTTATTAAGATTTGAGTCTTCTAAAATTTCAGATTTAGTTTATCAATATTTATTGAATAATAAAATTAAAGTAAGAAATTATACAGCAGAACTCTCAAATTGTTTGAGAATTTCAATAGGAACAAGTTTACAAATGAAAAAGGTAATAGAAGTATTGAAATCATATTTTGAGGAGAAATAAAATGGAAAGAAAAGCTAAATTAGAAAGGAAAACCAAAGAGACAAATATTAATATTGAACTTAATATTGATGGAGTTGGGGATTGTAAAATTGAGACTTCTATAGGTTTTTTTGATCATCTTCTTACCCAAATTGCTATTCATGGAAAATTTGATATGAATATTTTTGCAGAGGGTGATCTTAATGTTGATAATCATCACCTTATAGAAGATACTTCCATTGTTTTAGGTAAAGTTTTTAGTAAAGCCTTAGGAAATAAAATTGGAATTAAACGAGTTGGACATTGTTTTTTTCCTATGGATGAGTGCCTCGCATTTGTTGCCGTCGATATCTCTTCAAGACCATTTTTTAAAAAACAAATCGATTGGACAAATCCGTTTTTAGGCTCTAAGGAGGATAATATAATACCAGTCGATTTAATAGAGCATTTTTTATATACATTTTCAATTAATGCCCAAGTAACACTCCATGTTAGACTTCTCTATGGTAAAAATAATCATCATATTGCAGAAGCAATATTTAAAGCTCTCGGCAAAGCACTGGATTATAGCTCAAGAATTGATTCAAAAGGGAATCGAAAACTTCCTTCAAGTAAAGGAATATTATAATTTGGTGTTAAACATGATTATTATAATAGATTATGGTAGTGGCAATCTTCGGTCAATTCAAAAAAGTATTCAAAGATTTTATCCGAACGTCATTATTTCAAGAGATCTAGCTTTAATAGAGAAATCTAAAGGTTTGATTCTTCCTGGAGTAGGTGCATTTGGTGATGCTGTTAAAGAACTCGAACAATATGGATTATTTTACCCATTAAAAGATATCATTGAAACGATTCCAACAATGGGAATTTGCTTAGGCATGCAACTATTATTTTCAAATTCTGAAGAATCTCTAGGTGTTAACGGATTAGATATCATCCCAGGAAAGGTGCTTAAATTAGATTCATATCAATCAATCAGAATCCCTCACACTGGATGGAATAGACTGATTCCATCTTCGAAACCTTATTTTTATGGCTATGTATACTTTAATCATTCATATTATTGCGACCCTGATGATAAAAATTATATTATCTCCTATGTAAATCATGGGATCTCTATTCCAGTTATAATCTTAAAGAATCATATAATTGCTGCTCAATTTCATCCTGAGAAAAGTCAAGATGCAGGTGATAGAATTATTAAATATTTCATTTCCTTAATAAAGAGGTGATTATACTATGAAAAAAATAATACCTGCTATGGATCTTTTAGACGGTAACGTGGTTAGGTTATATAAAGGGGATTTTGATAGAATTGATAATTATTCTAAAAGACCTGTTGAACTTCTTAAACATTTTTTTAATCAAGGGATCGAGCAAATACACGTTATAAATCTAAATGGAGCAAAATCAGGTGAATTTGAGAATGGCCCTAATTATGATATTATTCGATCTCTAATTCAAGAAAGTAATAAATGGGGTTCTAAAATTCAATTAGGAGGGGGTATTAGGACAGAAAAAACTATTAGAGATTTATTCGATCTAGGGCTTTACAAAGTTATTATTGGTACTATTGCTATTGAAAATCCAACTCTTTTTAGAAGTTTAATGAAAAAATACAAAGATGATATAATTGTTGCACTGGATGTACTTAATGGTAATTTGAGGATAAAGGGTTGGCTTGAAGATACAAATATTACTTTAGAATCTCATTTTAAAAATTTAGAAGATCAGGGTATTTCAAATTTTATAATAACAGATGTATCACGCGATGGAACTTTAGAAGGGCCTAATTTTGAGATATATAATAAGATCTCAAATATTAAACATTTAGACACTAAAATAATCGCTTCTGGTGGAATAAGCAATTTAAATGATATTAACCAAGTTCTAAATTATGCAGATGGAGTTATTATCGGGAAAGCATTTTATAGCAATAAATTAAGTAGCAAAAATCTAAAAGAATTAACAAAAAAGTATGACCCAACTAATTTAGCAAAACGGATAGTGCCATGTCTTGATATTAAAGATGGAAGAGTAGTAAAGGGTGTTCAATATATCAACTTGCGAGATAGTGGAGATCCTGTAGAACTTTCTAGATTCTATAATTCAGAAGGCGCGGATGAATTAGTATTTCTAGACATTTCTGCAACTTTAGAAAAACGATCAATATTGTTTCAAACTTTAAGAAAGGTTTCTGAAGAAGTTTATATTCCTTTTACTGTAGGAGGTGGTATAAGGAATTTGAATGATATAACAAATATCATTAATGCAGGGGCAGAAAAAGTAAGTATTAACACTGCTGCCGTAGATAATCCCAAAGTTATCACAGAAGGCGCTCAAAAGTTTGGAAGCCAATCTATTGTGTGTGCAATTGATGTAAAGAAAAAAGGAAATGCTTGGGAAGTATATATAAAGGCGGGTACTGAATCAACAGGATTAGATGCAATAGAATGGGCAAAAGAAGTTGTTGAAAGGGGTGCAGGGGAACTACTTGTTACTAGTATGGATCGAGATGGAACTCAAATAGGATATGACTTTAAATTAATTAAAAATCTCACTAAGGTGATATCCGTACCATTAATTGCTTCAGGTGGAGCAGGTAATTATGAACATTTTTATCAAGCTATTAAAGCTGGGGCAGAGGCGGTCTTAGCGGCATCTTTATTCCATACAAAGACAATAAAAATTAAGGACTTAAAATCTTATCTTCATAAGAGAGATATAAAAGTTAGATTTTAGTAGATCTCATATA
Source organism: Candidatus Odinarchaeota archaeon (assembly GCA_048885285.1). Lineage (GTDB taxonomy): Archaea > Asgardarchaeota > Lokiarchaeia > Sigyniarchaeales > SOKP01 > Loki-b32. Next base: position 922 of record JBHLQA010000103.1, on the reverse strand, counting down.
ACGAAGAGTTTTAAATAAATTCTAACAGAAATATAATTTTTCTAGTTTTATTAAATAAATAGTACTAAATTCAAGCATTATCTTGTATTAGACAAAAAAAATAAAAAAAGAAATTCTCTTTATATATCTAGTTTTTTTTTGCTATAGTATATATCGCACTTTATTTAAGTTAAAACTTATAACCACATTTCTTACAAACATTCACTTTTGAATACATTGGATTGTGTCCTAGGTATCCTAGGACTTTACTTTTATCCTCTTCAACTTTTAGATCCTTTCCTCTCGCCCCACAACTTGGACAAACTAGTCGTTCCTCACTAGAATAATCAGCTGGTACTGCCGGCTGTAGAGCTGACAATTCCGTTTCTACTTTTTCTAATCTACTCTTTTGCTCATTAAGTGCATTTTCTTTTTCTGCTAAACTATCCGTTAATTCTTTAATTTTAGAATCCTTTTCAGCAAGACTTTTATTTAATTCTTCATTGTTTTTGGTTAATTCTGCAAATTTAGGTTTTGATTCATCCACTTTAGTCTTTAATTTATTGATTTCGTCATCTTTCAAAGTGATTGTTTTCTTTAAATCATACACTTCACTATTTAATTTTTCAAGGTTAGCGGATTTACTCTCTAAATCTGTAAGTTTTTCTCGAAGTTCCTCTAATTCAGAATTCAAACCTTCTTTTATTTTCACTATATTTGCATATTCTCCATCTTTTTTTTCCAAGATCTCTTTTAATTCGCCGATCTCTTTTTCATATGAATCAACCTTGTTCTGTAAAGCTTTTACAACCTTATTATCTAGATTCGTTGTTAGGTCTTCCATATCATCCTGAGAAATAAATATTACACCTCTTTCCTTTCTCATTTTATTAAATTAATTCAATAAAAATTCAGAAGTTAGTTAATTTAAATTCTTTAGCAA
>JBHLQA010000102.1:0-9179 GCA_048885285.1 Candidatus Odinarchaeota archaeon | reverse complement strand
AAAGAAGAATATCACTTTGAAGGTGGAATAACAGAATTCATTTCATATCTTAATAAGGATAAACAACCATTGCATAATGATATAATCTATGTAAGTGATTCTGCTAAAGATGATGATGGTGAAACAATAATCGTAGACTTCGCGATGCAATATAACCAAGGATATCAAACAAATATTTTAACGTATGCAAATACAATCAATACTATTGAAGGTGGAGTCCATCTTACAGGATTTAAATCAGCATTAACAAGAACGTTTAATGCTTATATAGATAATTATATGGAGAAAAAGTATAAAGGCCATGTTTTAAGTGGTACTGATACAAGGGAAGGATTATCAGCAATTATCTCCGTAAAACTTCCTGATCCTCAATTTGAAAGTCAAACCAAAATTAAGTTGGGCAACCCTGAAATTAGACAAATTGTAAGTCAAATAGTAACTGATAAATTAACTCAATATTTTGAAGAGAATCCACAGACGGCTAAAAAAATTGTATTAAAAACTATTAATGCTAAAATAGCAAGAGAAGCAGCTCAGAAAGCCAGAACATTAATTCGTAGAAAATCCGCTTTAGATAGTGCCCGAATGCCTGGAAAATTAGCTGATTGTTCCTCAAATGATCCTGAGAAAGTAGAAATTTTTATAGTAGAAGGCGACTCAGCAGGTGGCCCAGCTAAGCAAGGTCGAGATCGAACTTATCAAGCTATCCTTCCAATTAGAGGCAAAATTCTTAATGTTGAAAAAGCTCGAATAGATAGAGTATTACAAAATAATGAAATTCAAGCTATTATTAAAGCATTAGGAGTTGGATTCCAGCAATCAAGTCAAATGAATGGAATAAATGGAGATTTAGAAGAGAATGAAGAAGAAACAGAAGAAAACTTTGATTTAAGCAAATTAAGATATCATAAAGTTATAATTATGTGTGATGCCGACGTCGACGGATTTCATATTGAAACTTTATTATTAACTTTCTTTTTTAGATATCTAAGACCTTTAATAGATGCAGGTCATTTATATATTGCAGTACCTCCGTTATATAAAGTTTCTTATAAAAAGTCAAAAGAATACGTCTATTCAGATAAAGAAAAAGATGATCTTCTTAAAAGTATGAAAAATAAATATAAACTTAAGAACATTGACACAGTTAAAGTTCAAAGATTTAAGGGTTTAGGAGAAATGAACTCTGATGAACTTTATGAAACAACAATGAAAAAAGACTTAAGAAGATTAAAAAAAGTTACGTATGAAGATTATATTGAAAATGATTTAATTTTTACAAAATTAATGGGTAAAGAAGTAAAAGCACGTAAAAAGTTCATTATAAGTAATTTTGATGAAGTTAAAACATTAGATGTTTAATTCTTAATTATCAATCAATATATAATAATTTAAAATTGAAATGGTGTCATAATTGACTTCAGAACAAATTGAAGATATTTTATTAAAAGATGAAATGCAAAGTGCCTACATCGATTATGCTATGAGTGTAGTCGTTGGGAGGGCCATTCCAGATGTTAGAGATGGTCTCAAACTTGTTCATAGACGTATTATCTATGCTATGGCAGAGAGTAATTGGAATTATAATAGTTCACATGTTAAATGTGCTAAAATTGTAGGGCAAGTTTTAGGGAATTATCATCCTCATGGGGATATGGCTGTTTATAATGCATTAGTTCGAATGGGACAAGATTTTTCTTTAAGATATCCGTTAATCCATCCACAAGGGAATTTTGGTTCAATAGATGGAGATCCTCCCGCAGCATATAGATATACAGAAGCAAGATTAGCTCAAATTTCAAATGAGTTAATAGAAGATATTGATAAAGAGACAGTGGAATTTCAACCCAATTTTGACAATAGTACTGTTGAACCACTATATTTACCAGCAAAACTTCCAAATATTTTATTAAATGGTACAAAAGGTATTGCTGTAGGAATGGCAACATCTATGGCACCACATAATTTAACAGAAGTCTCTAATGGGATAATTGCCACTATAGATGAACCAGATATTTCAATAGAAGAATTAATGGAGATAATTAAAGGACCTGACTTTCCTACAGGGGGTATAATTACGGATACTAATGGAATCTCCAATGCGTATCATACAGGAAATGGGACTATAAACCTAAGCGGTAGGATTGAAACTGAAACAACAGCAAAAAAAACCAGTCTTATTATTACAGAAATTCCTTATTTAGTCAATAAAACGGATTTAATTGAATCAATTGCTAAATTAATTAAGGATGGAATTATTAAGGATGTCGGAGATTTGCGAGATGAGTCAGATAGAAAAGGTATGCGCATTGTATTAGATTTATCTAAAAATGCACAACCAGTAATAGTAAAAAACATCCTTTTTAAGAGAACTAGACTTCTCACCACTTTTAACATAACAAATTTAGTCTTAATTAATAAAGGAAAACAACCTAAAATTCTTAATCTAAAAGAGATAATTAATGAATATATTGAACATCGATTAATTATCATTCAAAAAAGAACAGAGTATCTTCTTAAGAAAGCAAAAGATAGGCTTCATAGGGTCGAGGGGCTTTTAATTGCATTAAATGATATTGATAATGTAGTGAATATGATTAAAAGCTCTAAAGATATTAATGAGGCTAAAAAAAAATTGAAAACAGCATATAAACTAAGCGATATACAGGTTCAATCAATTTTAAGTATGCCTTTATCAAGATTAACAAATTTGGAGCAACAAAAGCTAATTGATGAACAGATTTCATTGCAAGCTAGTATAAATGAATATAACAAAATTTTGAAAGAAAAAAAGGTTCGTTTAGATATAATTAAAAACGATTTAATCGAGTTAAACAAAAAGTATGGTGATGAAAGAAAGACTGAAATTAAAATGGTGGAACATCACGAAATAAAAGAAATTGAAAAGATTGATTTAATCAAAAAAGAACCCACCATAGTAATTTTTACAAAAAATCAATATATTAAGAGAATCTCTTTACAAGAATATCAAGCTCAAAGACGAGGAGGTCGTGGTAAAAAGAGTATGACTATTCGTGAAGAAGATTTTATTACAGATTTATTTGTTGGTACAACTCATGATACAATTTTAATATTTACTTCGAAAGGAAGGGTTTATTCGATAAAATGCTTTGATATACCATTACAAAAACGAACTGCTCGAGGAAAACCAATTATTAATTTTATCCCTTTGCAATCAGGTGAAAATATTTCCGCTATGATACCAATTAATAATTTCAACACGAATGAAATGCTTATAATGACTACAAAGAAAGGAATTATTAAAAAAACACCTTTAAAACTATTCTCAAAATTTAAAAGCACAGGAGTAAGAGCTCAAAAAATCAGAGCAGATGATGAATTGGTAAGTGTAAAAAGACTCTCAAATGAACTCCAAGATATATTTATAGCTACTAAATTAGGATATGCAGTTAGATTTGATGAATCAGAATTACGTGAATTAGGTAGAAATTCTATGGGAGTGAAGGGAGCAGAATTAAGAGAAAATGATGAAGTTATCGATACACTCCTTGTATCCGATGATGAGATAATATTAACTCTTACCCAAAATGCATATGGTCAAAGAACTTATGTTAAAGAATACCGTAAAACCGGACGAGGGGCAAAAGGAGTTAAAAATATAACACTTGATAAAGCTAAAGATGATAAAGTCATTGCTACAAAAATTGCTAAACACATGGACTTACTAATTGGAACAGAACAAGGGCAAATGATCCGATTACCAGTCGATTCTATAAGAATAACTCATAGAACTGCTAAGGGTGTTCGAGTCATTAAACTTTACGAAGATGATTTTGTTGTAGCAATTGGAAAGTGTGAAGAAGAATCATAAAATTACATTTATTCATCCTTCAAGTATGGAATAAGACAGAGAAAAATTAAACTGTCTTTACCTACATTATCCATTCCGTGTTTTTCATCAGATGGAATATATACAAAATCGCCCTGATTCACAATTTCAACTTCTCCCTTATCATTATAAAATTTCCCAGAACCTGAAAGGATATATATTTCGTGCTCTTCACGATGATTATGTAGAGGAACCTTTAATCCGGGTTTAATCTCAATTCGTCTCATTGCAAAGTTCTTAGCTCCTAGTTTTTTATCGATTAACCATCTAATATAAATACCATCTGCTTTATTCCCATCTGCTAAAATCGCCTCTTGGGCTTCGACTTCCTTATAATTCTTTTTTAACATGATTAAAATTAATATCTTATACTATTAAAATTATAGTCTGCTAAATTATAGTCTAGTTTCAAATCTGAATTATCATCCAAAATTAAACCAATTTTGAAAGAAATTTAAAATTGCGATAATTATTTAGATTATTATTTAAATAGCTAAGAATAAATCAATATTATATACCAAAATTACCATCTAGAAATTATGACTAAGAATATAGCAATAGGTTTCGATCACTCCCATAATAATAAATTAACAATTGAAAACAATGCGTTTTCTGATTTTATTCAGTATCTTTTTGATTCTAATTTTAAATTGGGAAAAATTGAAGCCGGTTTAACATATGAAAAATTAAATAATTATGATCTCTTAATAATCGGTGTACCTCATCTTGGTCCAGATCTTGATCCTGACGAAATCGATGATTTAGTTGAATATGTTAAGAATGGTGGAAGTCTCCTTATTATTAACGATGGGGGTGGTGATTATGAAAATAAAAATAATCTTTCTGAATTAACCAAAAACTTTGGTATTGTTTTTAATTCTGATATATTATTTGATGATAAAAATTTCTCGCAAGAGAGTTCTCATCCAATAATTAAAGATTTTAGAAGTCACTTTATCACAAGAGATATTACTCGGATTATTCATTCTAATGGTTGCTCTATAAAAATCGATAAATCAATTGAAGATGAAGATATTGATGTGAATGGCTTAGCTTTTTCTTCAGAAAATTCTTCATGGCAAAAGTATTTCAATGGGGATGAATGGTTGGATAAATCTGAACAACATATTCCAATTGCGGGTGTTTCACATTATAACTCTGGAAAAGTTGTTGCAATAGGAAATTTATCAATATTTTCAAGTTTAAATAAATCTTATGGAATATTAGCAGGTGATAATTTTAAATTTGTTACAAACATTGTTTCTTGGTTGTTAAATAAAATAGACTCTGATCAAGAGCAAGAATTAAAACCAATACTTACTACTGTTGCTATTAACCAAGATTTATACTATTGGATTAAAGAAATGATTAACAAAGGAAGATGGGCAAATCTCGAGGAATTGGTCAATTTTGCTTTAAGAGTTACAAAAATAAGATTGAAAGATGCAGAGAAAGATGTTAGAGATGAATAAAGATCATCTGTTAATGGGGCTTATAAGTGATACGCATATACACTCAAATTTTCCGGCTATTATAAATCAAATTATAGATGATTTTAAGGAAAAACAAATTGATTATTTAGTTCATTTGGGCGATTATACTAGCCATAAAGTATATGATAACTTCCAGAATATATTCAGCAAAGAGAAATTTATTGGAATCATCGGTAATATGGATGATTCAAATTTGAAGAAAGAACTTCCAGAAAAAATGCAATTAGAGTTGTTTGGACACAAAATCTTTATAACTCATGGTGAAGGTGGACCTCATAATATTATTGACCTTTTAAACAGAAGGTTTGATTTATCTAATTATGATATTATAATTTTTGGTCATGCACATCGACCTTTTAATGAAACAGGAGAAGATGGAAAATTATATATCAACCCTGGCTCTCCAACAGATATAAGATTTACAAATATTAACTCCTATGGATACTTAAAACTATCTCATGAAAAAATTGAACCTCAAATAATATATGTATAACTTGAAAACTTTAAGTTAGCTTGGTGAGGAATGATTTCTATCAAATCTACTTTTAAAATGAATATTGGGGATATCCAACCTAGTCAATTATACATTAGTAAAAAAAAACTCGCAAAAGTAAAAGAAAAATTAAATTCGAAAGATCTATCAACTCTCGAAGTAATCCCTATAAAAAAGATAGGAAATGAAACTTTTTATGTGGATGGTCATACAAGGGCATTCGCAGCATATCAAGTAGGTTTTACTGAAATTCCCGTGAAATGGGAAGAAGATGAGCTAGATTGGGAAATGTATGTAATTTGTATAAAGTGGTGCAAAGATACTGGTATATATTCTATTGCAGATTTGAAAAATTATGTTGTTGATCACAAAAAATATAAGATTTTATGGTATAAACGATGTGATAATTTGCATAAAGAATTATCATCGAAAAAATCAAGATAAATAATAAAATTAAATTCAAGATATTATATATAATAGAAAAAAATTAAATTAAGCACTCTCCATAGATTTTCCAGAGAGTTTCTTGTAATGATTCAATACTGCTTGGCGAGCAGCGTAAACAAAAGCTCTCTTTACGTTTACTCCCTGGATAGCAATAGTTTCATATATTAATACATGGTTCAATCTCGCAGTATCAAGTGCTTGACGTATTTTAGATATTTCTACAATATCCTCTAAATCTCTTTTATTAGCTAAAACTACTGTTGGTACTTCTGGTGGATCAAATTCTTTAGCGGGTATTAGTTTATCTCCGTAGAATCGGAGTAATTCTTTTAGACTCCAAATATTCTCACCCCACTGATCTATTAATGAATCCCAGGTAAAAATACATGCATCGGTTCCTTTAAGAACTGTTTGGCGTTGAAATTTATGTCTTCGCTGCCCAGCTACGGTATAAACTTGAAATACTACATTTGAGACTCTTGCAACTACACGATCAAAAAATAATGTTCGACCAGTTGGATCTTGAATTTGTTGCATATCTCCTGTGGCAAGTCCTTCTTTTTTATAAACCCAATCTAGTGCTGTAGTTTTTCCCCCTAAACTTGGACCGTAAAAACAAATTTTGAAAACAAGTGTTCCATCTCCTCGACGACTTGGCAAATATATCAATCCTCGCTTTTAAAATATCAATAATTATAAATTAAATCTTATTAAATCTATAACACTCTTGTAATATAAAAATTTGCATAAGAAAAGTTTTGCGATTTATAAATAATGAAGACATTGTTTTTATATGTATTTAACGCTAATATCCAAATAATATAAACAATCCCAAAATTCTATCTAAGAAAAAGAAAGAATAGGAAATCAAAATAGAATTTAGTCTTTTAAAAACTCTAAAATCAGCTGATTTACCTCAGATGCTTTTGATAAGAATAATTTATGCCCTGTCTTATCAACTACTTTTAAGGTACTAATAGGAAGTTTCTCATGCATTTCATCAAGGACCGATTTTGGGGATATTCTATCATGAGAACCAGAAATCAATAATGTTGGATTCTTAATTTGATCAAGACTTTCTAAAGTGTTATGAGATGCTCCAGCGTCAGCAAGATTTTTAAGATCCCTAGCTGACTTTGGGTTTATTGTACTTTCTTTTATTAGATTTTCAGGAGACCAAATACCATGGAATTTTTTTGAGAGGTTTTTTTCCATCTCTTTTCTAAATTTTAAATGATACATTAGTTTTGCATGACCTAAAAAAGCTTTTACAGGATCTCTTTCTAAAGTATCAAGTTCATTTATCATTGATTCTTTTAAGACATGAATTCCAGAACCTTTATGATTTGTTGCGATGAGAATAAGTTTATTTGCTCTTTCTGGATATTTTAATACAAAATTTTGAATAATCCAACCACCCATTGATTGTCCAATTAAATTAACTTTTTCAATATTGAGATAATCCATCAAATCTTTTAAATCTTCTACGAGTGAATCCATTGTATAAGGTTCTTCAGGCCTATCAGATTTTCCACTACTACGAAGATCAAATGTAATCACTTTGTATTTTTCTGATAATGCTTTAATTTGAGCAATCCAAACTTCTTTTTTTGCATCATAACCATGAACTAATATTAATGGAAAACCCTCCCCATAAATCTCATAGCAAATTTTAATATTCTTAACTTCAGCAAAAGGCATAATACTATTTTTATACCTAATAGTAATTATAATTTTTACTTTTCTGAAAATAAATCGAAATGTATTAAGATAACTAAATCATAAGTAAAGACCATTCCTAATATTAAATTAAACTAAAACTTTTTTAATTAATTTCTGGAATTAAAAGGATGAACTTACTGCCTTTTGAGTAATCATCTTTTACTCTATCCTCTACCCAAATTTTTCCATTGTATTCCTTTAATATTTTTTTCACGAGAGATAGCCCTATACCCATACCTTTTGACCCTTTTAATTCTCTATTGCCTCGCTTAAATATTATTTCTTTTCTATCATCTGGGACTCCTATACCATTATCACTAAACTCCATTCTAATATATTTTTTTCCATCAATTTGGACTTTTGCAGCATTTACAGAAATCTCAATATTAGAGTGTTCATTATATTTGGCACTATTTATTAGAATGTTATCAAATACGTCTTGAAGAAGTTCATTAGCGTCAGCAATAAAATGATCTACATCGCACTTCATAGTAATATTAACATCTTTATCATCATATGCTTTTTTAACGAATTCAGTTGATTGTTCCATTAATTTGCATATTTCTATAGGATTACTATGAAGTTTCTCTTCCTCAAGTCGAGATAACGTATTTACATTTTGAACTAATTTAACACCTCTCTCGACTTGTTTTTTTATAATATTTGACATATCTTCTATGACTTTAGCATTTTCCGGTCCACTCAGATGATATGGAATTAGTTCTGCTGAAGAGTTAATAATGTGAAGAATATTATTTATATCATGAGCAAAGAGATCCTTGTAAAAATTGGTTCTGTTAAAAGCTCTGCGGTTCTTCTCTTCGGATAAAATTAAGGCTTCTTCTGCTTTTTTGCGATCCGTTATGTCTAATACCATAGACCGAGATTCAATAATATTTCCTTCTTGATTCAAAACAGGTTTTATAGTTAAGCTGACCCAAATTGCAGTTCCATCTTTTTTTTTTATCATCAATTCTTGATCTTGAATTTTTTCTCCTTTTAGAAACCTTTTGAAAAGTAGTTTGGCTTTTGTTAAACTATTCTCATCGTTAGTATATAAATCTAACACACTCATTATTTTAAATTCATATTTGGTATAACCAAGAAGATTCTCTGCTACTTTATTGCAATTTGTAATTTTATTTTCTTTTCC
>JBHLQA010000101.1:0-9363 GCA_048885285.1 Candidatus Odinarchaeota archaeon | reverse complement strand
CCCAAAGATTTTGAAAGTTCCAATCTTTTCTAATTTCTTTTCCAACTACAGATTTTGAAAGATCTCTTCTGAATTCATAGATTTTTGGCACTTTATAGGTTGCCAAATTTTTACTACAAAAGTTTTTTATTTTGGTTTTTATTTCTTCTGTTACTTTATAACCATATTTTAATAGAATAAAAGCTTTCACTTCCTCACTTGCGAGATCTTCAGGATCAGGAATGCCAATAACAGCTACTTTTTCAATAATTTCATTTTTGAATAATAAATCTTCAATTTCTCGTGGAAATACTTTATAACCATTCATTTTAATGATATAATTCTTCCTCTCTATGATGTGAAAATATCCATCTTCATCCATTGTTGCGATATCACCGGTAAGAATCCATCCATCTTTCAATTGATTAGCATTAACCTCAGGATTATTCCAATACCCTTTGAATACTTGAGGACCCTTGATCATTATTTCGCCATATTCACCTTGAGGTACAATTTTTGTGTAATCTTCGACATCAACTAATTTTACTTCTACATCGGGATATGGTAGTCCTACAGATCCAATCTTTCTTTTTCCAGCTATAGGATTACTCATTACTAATGCTGAAGTTTCTGTCATTCCATATCCCTCTAATAATATAGATACTGTCCTTTTCTCAAACTCTTTAAGAACTTTTAAAGGTATTGCTGCTGCTCCTATATTGCAAACCTTTAAAGATTTGAGATCTTTTAGAAAACCTTCAAGATTCTCTCGATCTATTAAACGCATAAACATTGAAGGTACACCAGGGAAAAAAGTAGGATGAGTTTCTTTAAATGTTGCAAATAAAATTCTTTCATTCCCCGGTTCTAGGAGTAAAGCTATTGTTGATCCATTATATATATGGAGATTCATAGAAACTATTTGTGCATAGATATGATCAAAAGGTAAACACGTAAGAATAGTTTCTTTACCTCTTCTCATTCTTGAACCTAACCATTGATTAATTGCTATAACATTTGAAGTAATATTATAATGTGTAAGCATTACACCTTTGGGTAATCCAGTAGTACCTGGTGTATATTGAAGGCAAACTAGATCTTCCTTTGCTTTTGTTTGAAATTTAGGAGGAGCGGGTTTAGTGTTATTTATTAAATTAAGAAATTGTAAACTTTTAGCGATTTTAGGAGGTTCGCTATCTCCCAATGGATTAACTTTAGAAGCAAAATCAAATAGATTTGTGAAAATTATTTGATTAAGACATGTTTTTTCCATTATGTTATCTATTCTATTTATGTATTTATCCCAAACTATTAATATTTTGGCTCCAGCATCATTTAATTGATAAGTTAATTCACGTTCAGTGGAAAGAATACTAAGTGAAGTAATAATACCTCCAGCTTTCAAGATACCATAATAACTTATTATAAATTGCGGAAAATTCGGCATCATGATGGCAATTAAATCTCCTTTTTTAACTCCTATATTTACTAGAGCTGTAGCAAGCCTATCAGTAAAATCTTTTAACTTTTCATAGGAGATTTTCTCTTTTATAAACCAAATAGCTGTTCGGTCTCCAAATTCTTTTGCTGAATTATCTAGAAACTCATAAATATTCATCTCGGGATAATTAATACTAGCGGGAAGACCTTTATCATAATGATTTATCCAAGGCTTTCCGGTATAAGGATTATTTTCTAACATTTTATAATACCATCTTAATAATTTTCCACTGATTTTAAATTTAAAAGCTTTAATGTTTAAAGTTTTATGTAATTTAAATAATAACATAAACTTATAGGAATTCGATATCAACTTGAACCCAATTAGAAAAGATATTTCTCTCAGCAATAATAGTCCTAATTATGAAAAAGCACTTTTTATATAGTTGCATTTCGCGATAAAGTTAAGATCCTTGAATATATACAGTTTTTAGTAGCATTAAAAATCCACTTTTGTTTTTATTAACAAATAATATTATCAAAAGTAGGAAAAGTAGAAAAATGTTTAAAAATCATTAAAGTAATTTTTGTATAAATGATCATTTAACTAAATTTAATAAAAAAGTGATAATATGTACCATTTAGATGATGATGAATATTTAAACGTCCCATACTATAGAAAGACTCGGAGTATTTGCCCAGAATGTTTAGAACCAATTGGTGCTGAAGTTTATGAGGAAAATGATGAGATCTGGATGAGAAAAACATGCGAAGAACATGGTGATTTCAAAGATAAAATTAGTAGTTCAGCTAAGTATTATAAATGGACCCATTGGGCAATAAAAGATAAAGATGGAAATGTTGTATGGCAATTTGAAAAAAATGGAGAAGCAAATCCTCCAGATTGTGCAATAGAAGACCCAAGAGGGTGTCCCTATAACTGTGGTTTGTGTCCAGAACATTTATCGACTTGCTCATTAGCTCTAATAGATCTAACAAATCGCTGTAATTTTAATTGTAACTTCTGTTATGCAAACGTACAAAAATCTGGCTATTTAATTGAACCTTCTCTTGAAGAAATTGATAGAATTATGAAACATTTCAGAAGTAAACCTATCCCTGCGATTGCTATAATGTTTACAGGCGGAGAACCAACAGTTAGAAAAGATTTTCCAGAAATTTGTAAAATGGCAAAAGATAATGGATTTAAAGAAGTTATAGTTGCAACAAACGGTTATGGCTTCCAGAAGAAAACTGGAGGCATTGAATGGACTAAAAAAGTAAAAGAAGCTGGTTTGGATACCTTATATTTGCAATTTGATGGTATTAATAATTCAACCTATGAGAAAACTCGTGGAATTAAGAATCTTATGTCATATAAAGAGAGAGTGATAAATAATTGTCGTAAAGCAGGGCTTGATTCAATTGTTTTAGTGGCAACGATTGCGAAAGGAGTTACTGATATTGAAGTTGGTAACATCATCCAATATGCTATTGATAATGTAGACGTGGTACGAGGGATAACATTTCAACCTGTATCTCTATGTGGTCGAATAGCATTTGAAGAACGACAAGATTTAAGAATCACCAATGCAGATGTGCTTAAAGTTATAGAAGAACAAACAGGAGGTAAAATTAGCATGGAAAATGCGTGGTATCCTCTGAGCACCATCGTAGAATTTGGCAGAGTCATTGCATATTTAGCAGATGTCGAGCCTATAGAATTTACTTGCCATCCCGACTGTGGTTTCGCTAGTTATATGGTAATTGATCCTGATAGTGGTGAAATGATGCCTATTATGGACTATTTTGATCCTTTAAAAATTATAGATTTTGCTAACCGCTTTTGGGAGAAGATCAAACATAAAGAAAAGAAACCACTTAGATTATTTGAAGATTTATTAGGAGATTTTGGTAAAACACTTGATAATGGATTAAACTTTTTAGATAAAACACAATTACGTGCTAGGTTCCTTTTAGGTATATTACAGTATATGAAAAAGCCAGGTAAGCTTATGGAGATGTTTTCAAGACTTTTGATGCGAGGAGATTGGGAAAGTGTTAGTTCCTTTAGTTATGGGGCGCTTTTACTTTCTAGTATGCATTTTCAAGATGCTTATAACATGGATATTGAAAGAACAAAAAGATGTATTGTACACTTTGGGGTTGCAATGCCTGATGGTAGTGTAAAGGAATGCTCTTTTTGTACTATGAATACACTTCATAGACCTCATATTGAGAAGCAAATTGCTAAAAAACTAACTGCTAAGGTAAAAAATGAATTTGACACTACCACTGGTCAACCAGCAGAAGAAATTCAACAAGAAGTAGCTCGTAATGGGGGTATTAAAAAAGAGGAGGAAGAATCATAAATGTCTGAAGAATTCGTTGAAGATAAAGATGGAATGAAAATTCGCAAATTGACAGAGCTAAAAACAGTTACGGATAAGGATTATGAAGAAGCTATGCTTCGGCGTGTAGAAGAATTTAAAGATACCAAAGGAAAAGATTCACAATTTAACGATGTTCTTCAAAACACGGTGTTTAAAGCCTTAAGTACTGCTTTAGATTTAAAAGTACAAGTTGATAAAGCCCTAGGAGAAGATAATTTAAAAAAACTCCATAAAGCGATTGATGATATCCTTCTATTAGGATTATAATTTTATTTTTCTTTTTAATTTTAATTTTAGAATTTACTGAGTAATTTTACATAACTTATTTTTTCATTTATTATTTAGTTTAGTTATACTATGGTTTATAATGCTTTCACCATACTAGTTATGATTTTTTATATTGGAAACGGATTGGTACATTTATATTATGCTCTTAAGTTAAAACAAAAATTTGCCCAAGAACATAATTTTACTAATTCTTTTTTGATATGTTTACTATGGATTATTGCTGGAATTTTATATCCCTTATTTTTTATAAGTGATACAACTCAAACAAGATATTTTCAAGGATTGGCTTTTCAAATTATATGTGTATACGCCCCATTATTAATATTATTTATTTTATATTACCAGTCTCGAATTGTATTAAAAAGAGATCCCAAAATAAGAGATATTCGAACATTTGAAAAATTTAAAAAACAATTTACTTTTATGGATACAAAAAATCTCAATAATAGGAAGGCTGCTCTGAAAATTGATGTTCATCGCAAAATATTTCATTTATTGCCTGCTATGATAATTATTTTATTATGGCTTTTTGCAGTTTATATTTGGGATAATATATGGCATGCTAATGAGTTTTGGGGAATTTCAGGAAAGGAGTACGGTATCTTTTTAATATTAACGGTTGGTTATACGGGTGTTATCATATTTGCTGCTTTAGATTATATTCGATTATCCCATATATTCAAAAGAGGAAATATTTTCCATTTACTTCCGACATGTATTTTCAATACATTGGGCAAAACTTTAAAAAAAAATGAGATTTATGAATTTACTCGCCCCGTAGCATTAATATTATCTCTTGTACCTACGCTTTTTCTCTCATTTGGGCTATTTACAGCCACTGCTTTAATCGCTACTTTAGGTGATGGCGCAGCATCAATATTTGGACTCAAATTTGGAAAGATTCATATACCGAAATCTTCAAATAAAACATTAATTGGATATATATCAGGATTTTTGGTATCCTTTGGTATCAGCACTTTAGTCTTATGGCTTTTTGAACACCAATCTTTTCTTATTTCACAAATTGTTATTATTGGATTTGTTGGAGCATTAACATTTTTGATTATAGATATCCTAAATCTTAAAATAGATGATAATATTTTAAATCCTATATTTTGTGGATATTTAATGTTCTTGATAACGTTAATAATATAAATATATGAATATGTGTTTGAAATGAGTGAAATTCGAATAAGACCTCCAGAAGAAGTTGTAAAGAGAGTAATAGTATTATTAGGGATATTTCAAGCTGCTACTGGAAGAGAAAAAAAAGAGATTATAGACATTTTAAAGAGTAATAATTTATGGAGTGATACTTCGGAGATTGAAAAAAAATTTTTGTTAAACCATAATGAAGACACTAAATTCGAGGCTATACAATTTGGTTGGCGTTCTGAGGCTGTTTTTATATTATTGTGGGCTCTTAAATTAGTTGGAGAAGTTAAGATTCCTGAAGATGAGTCAAATTTAGATTTAATTATAGATCTTTTGAAGGATAGTGAATATTACAGAAAAATTGATATAAAAAAAGCCCAATTAAGAAATAGCGAGGATATTTTAAGACTATTGGATAAAATTCAAATAATCAATTCTGAATTGAGAGATGCTTCAATTAATAACAAAAAACCACCATATAAATATCATCCTTCCATTATATTTGAATGGAACTATGCTCTAAATTGGTTAGTAAAAATCAATAAAGACTGGGATGATTTAACGACAGATTCATAGAAAATTAAAAAGATTTTATATAAGATTTTCAATAAAATAAAAATTTTTAGGATTGTTATTTTAGTTTTTATTGAAAAATTCTAAATGAGGAAATTTAATGGCTCAATCAGAGGATAGTAAAAATTTCAGCTGTCCCAAGTGCGGTAAAATTGGTACCATTACCTTTTTAAAAGCAAATGGGGATAAAATTATTGTAAAACAAAAATGTTTACAACATGGAATAAAAAGTTTTAAGGTGCCTCTATTACAAAAAGATAGTTTTATTCCTCATTTTCGTAAAGGTTTTTTTCGTTGCCCTGAATGTGGACAAAATATTATAGTGGAAAGTGCCAAAATGTCAGGACCTTGGATGATTGTAAAAAGTGCTTGCCCAACTCATGGTAATAATTTACCAGAACAAAGAATTTGGAGTATCTTATATATTGACATTTCTAACTATACAGATATATTCAAGAAAAAAATTTCAATAAAGCAAATAGGACACCCCCAAACTACTCCGAGGGATGTAAAAAAGTTTTGCCCTAATTGCGGAACACCACTAAAAGAAGCTGGTGAGTTTTGTGATACATGCGGGGCTAAAATCGTTTAAATAAATAGTAATTATTTTCACTTTTCTTTTTTCGAAGGATAATAAGTATTATTCAAAATGAAAGATTGATATATTCTTCTACTTTCTTTTCAAGGTATTAATATTTATTATTAAAAGAATGCATCCATTTTTTTAATACCCTTGATCTCTTCATATGTTATACCTAAAGCATCTAAAACCTGTTCTAACGCTGAAATTAGAAGATCTTTATATTTTTTAGTATCTATATCTTGGAGTTTAGCTAATTCAATGGCTTTTGCTCCAATGGATCCCTTACTTTTAATAAAACTTATGGTTTCTCCTTTTTGAAACTCTTTTCCAGTTGCGACTTTTAATTCTAACGCTGCTCTTACATGTTGGGGAATAACTTTTGTATAACTTTTAAGATCTTTTTGTAATGCAATATTTATAACATAATCTTCTAAGATAAAAGCATCTGGTTTTCCTATCTTTTTTAGATTATTTCTTACTATTTCTTTAATCTTATCTTTAGCTTTCAAAAATTCATCATTATTGGTGATTTGTTTCAATATTTCGATCATTTCGCTAAAGGCTTTTTTAATAAAATTAGGTGTGTTTTTTTTCTTAGCAACAAGACCTTTTATATCTACATATTTAGTATCTTTATAAATTCCAATATAATTCTTCTTTCTATCAGAAAGTGCAAGAAACTGATAGGTTTTTTCTTCTTCTAAATCAAGATCTAATTCTTTTTTGCTCCAATCTGATATTTTTTCCATCTGATCACTAGTTGGATTTAAAAGAAAAACACTGTCAGTATCTCCATAGAGAACTTTTACACCAATATCTTCTGACTTCTTAATGGTCTGTTTTATTGAATATTGACCTATTGAAGTTGTACTTTCCGCAACTGGAAGACAAAATAGAGGAAAATTCTGAGAGCCAAATACACCATATGAGCCGTTAATAAACACTTTAAGGGCTTGCTGAATCGTATGATAATAACTTCTTTCTTTTTCTGTTAAATTATTATCACTTGATTTGGGTTTAAAATATTTAACTCTGATATCTCTAAAAAAACCTACTACATAAGCAAAGATTCCCATTTTTTTTGTACATATATGATAAGGAGTTCCTTTTACAAGATTATCTTCATCTTCTTTATGAGGACATAATACTGTTTCATATGATAAGTTATATTCTTTGATTATAGAAGGGTAAAGTGATGCAAAATCCATCACTACGACGTCGAAATGAATACCTGGAATAGGTGGGATAACATATGCCCCAGCAAATGTTTTTCCTTCAATAACCGCTTTTGAATAGCCCCCAGTTTTTAGTTCAGCTATCTCTGATCTTCGGGGTATTAAATAATTTTTTCTTCTATGTTCAAAATAAAAAATATTCTGAATCCAAGTTGATATTTGACGTCTTACAGTTTCATGAATAGGCATTTTGGTAATACGACATAATAATATTATTAAATTCCATACAAGTGAGTTGTTAAATTGAGTTAATTCTAATGTAAGTATTGAATCTTTTAAATTATACCACGTTAGGACATCATATTCCATTTCATGTATTTCTTCTTCATGTTCATATTTCATCTTTCCCAATAATGCATCACTAATAGCGTTTAATGAACTACTTTCATATGCTCCCCCAAATGCATATCCAGAAATACTTCGATTAAAGAAAAAATTAAATAGGTCAATATGGATTCCCTTTCTTAAGTCACAATCAGATCTTGATAAGAACCCAAAACCCCTTTTAATATGAATAGGATTTAACTCTTTATCAATTTTCAATTTATTTGCCCTATGAAACATATAATTTAGATCAAAATTATCCCCGTTGAATGTAATAATTATAGGATATTTCCATAATAGTCGAAAAGTCTCTATTAATAAATCTTTCTCACTCTTAAAGAAAACTAGTTTAGCATCTGAGGGAAATTTCTTATGGACTCCATGAAAAAGGAAACCCTCCCTTTCTAAAACATATACTAATTTTAAACCATCTGATGCTACAAAGGAAATGCTAATAATTGCTTGATTTGCCTGAAGAGGATCTGGGATAACAAAATCTTCTGATCCTAAATTCACTTCGATATCTATAGCTAACCGTTTCACATCTGGAATCGGTGTAAGAAATATATCTAAAAACTTTTCCGAAAATTCTTGAAGTTCTGAAGGTTCATTCTTAAACTGATCCCTTAATTCTTTTGCCATATTCTTAGATTGTTCTGAATTTTCTTCAAAACTTAACTTTTTGAGTTGACCACCATTTATAGAATATATTAATCCTGGAATTAGTTGTCTATCGAAAATATAGTTTAAATGATATCTAATATCTGCTTCCCATGCCTTTTTATTGTTCTTACCTAAAATACTTCTAATATTTGTACCAGAACCACCAATATCTGATGGAGTTTTACCATATATTTTCGTTATCAATATTTCTCTATCATTTAGCAAATCAATTCTCTTAATTTCTTCAAATCTAGTAAAACCTTCATAATCTGTTAATTCTATAATATTCTGTAAATCTACTATCGATTCCTTACTTAAGCAATAAGGTTCATGATTAGTAGTGTCAATCCATATCCTTATATCATCAGTTTCAAGATCATAAAATTTACAGTATGCTTTATTTTGACCTCCATCATAATCAACATCAAGCAATATCCCCCTTTCCATATTTTCAACGATTTCTCCTTTTTCAATAAGATACCGAATATATTTTGTTGTAACATTTTCTCGCAAAACTTTTGATAATTTAATATTTCCTTCTTTTAAGCCAAATGGTTCATCATTCCCTTTAAAAAATAAGTTGGAAGGAATCCTCTCTGGAATAGTCTCTAATTTGGGCTTTGATTCTTTAGTTTTATGTTCTTTTATAGCTCCCAGTTTATCTTTTGGAGTTTCTTTTGGAATATTTACATTGAGTTCTATGGGAGGGTCTGAGTCTGAGGTTTGTTTG
>JBHLQA010000100.1:0-9389 GCA_048885285.1 Candidatus Odinarchaeota archaeon | reverse complement strand
CATTTAAATATCTGAACTTTCTCTATTTCTTAAGAATCAAATAAGATGAGCAAAAACAATGCTTTATTTATATCAACATCTATTTGAACAAAAAAAATCTTGCAATAAAATGAAATATTGCAAAAATTAATTAAATTTTCATCTTCTAATTCTATATGAGGTATAAATTATCATAATCTTATAATGATAAATCTAATATAATGACTGACGAATTTAAAAGAGAAGAAAAAGAAAGCAAGTCGGAAAAGGAAACTGATAGAGTAGATAAGGTATTCTTATCTAAAGCTAAAAACTCAAGAGATTTAATTGATAAAACATTAAGAAAGTTTGAGAATAGTATAGAAGATATATCTGAAACCATTACAAACGGAGAGATAGCAGCAGAAAAAGAGATTGAAAAGAAAGCAAAAGAAAAATTGGACGAAGAGACAAAAGAAGCAAAAAAGAAGCTAGATGGTATTTTAAAAAAAATAGATGATAAAGAAGAATATTTAGCAGCAATAGAAGATACTATCCAACAATTTGAAGAAAAATATAATCGTAAAACTGAAGAAATGACTAACTTAGAAGAAAGACTAACTATAACTAAAGAAAGCAAAGAAAATTTAGAAGAAGAGTATATGGAACTTCTAAAAAATAATGAACAATTAGTAAAGACCTATGAAACAAGGCAGGTTGACTTAATTGTACTTACAGATTCAATAAAAGAAAAGGTGGCAAATCAAGACGAATTACGTACTAAGATTTCAAAATTAAATCAAGAAATCCAAGAAAAAGAAGATATTCTAGATAAAGTAAGAGAAGAATCGGAAGCATTGGAAAAAAAATTAAGAAGTCAGAGAGCTGAAAATGAGACTTTAAAAGTAAGTCTTAGCAAAAATAAGATTGAATTAGAACATTCAAATTCAGAAATTGAGGCAAAAGAAGAGGAAAAAAACTTATTAACTGAACAAATTGAGAAAAAAGAAAGACGGATTAAAGAGATAGAATCAAGGCTAGAGGAATACAAAGAAGGCTTTCCTGAAATGGAAAAGCAAAGGGAAACATATGAAGAACTTCTTTCTAAATATAAATTACAGTTATCAGATAAACAACAACAAATGATAAAGATTGAATCTCGAATACAAGAATTGAATGATACAGCAAATACTTTAGTAGAGCAAATAATTTCAAAAGAAAATTTGATTGAAGCAAATGAGAAAAGATTAAATGATTTGAAATTGGATATAGATACTTCAAATAGGGAATATCTTGAACGAGAAGAAAGATTGGAGTCTTTGAGTGAAAAATTAAAACATGTGGAAACGGATCATGAAAAATTAAGTAAAGCAAAAGAAGCTATTGAAACGAGCACCAATGATTCTAGAGTGATCCTACAAAAACTCAAAATAGAATTGGAAAATCAAGAGAAGGAAATTCGAGATAAGGAAAGTAGAATTCATAGATTAGAAGTTTTATCAACTATTTATAGAATTTCTAAATTTTTTGGAGGTATTTTAATCGGAATTGGAATTTTTTTCATTATATGGTCTGTAGGGATATTTTATAGTTTTATTGATTTTGGTGATGCCACAGATTTTATAATAGGGTCATTAATATTAATAGGAGCCATTTTTTCAATTATTTCAGGCATATTTCATTTGGAAAAGTCTTGATCTTTTGCAATATTAACCCATCTTTCCAATTTTAAATTTTAAAACAATTATTATGCGTTAAAATTGACTGAAAAAGAAGAAAAGATAGTTCTCCCTACTAGGAATGTAGGATTAATTAATGGGGTTGTATATGGGATTGGTTGTGGTATTGGAGGTTCCATCTTTATCCTTTTAGGAGGAGCAATCCATGAAGCCAAAGCTGGTGTTTTGATAAGTCTCATTCTGGGTGGTATTTTAATTTTTATTACAGCCCTAAATTATAGTGAATTATCTACTAGTTTGCCTATATCTGGGGGGGCTTATAATTTTAGCAAAGAAGCACTGGGAGGATTCTTAGCCTTTATAATTGGCTTTTTTTTATGGATTGCAAATATAGCAACTTTCTCATTTTCTGCTCAAGCCTTTTCTGATATACTTGAAGCTTTTTTTCCCATAGAGTATGTTAAAATAATATCTATACCCATAACTATTACGATAATTCTTTTCACTGCTATTGTAGTGTTCAGAACTCAAAAATTAGCTTTAAGATCACTTATAATACTGACAGGCATCTTATTAATAATCCTTGGAATTTTTATTTTTTCAGGATTTTTTATTGCTCCTTCGAGTAATCAAACAGGATATGATCCAAGTTTTTTACTTTCTAATATTAACGTTTTAGCTGTTATAATACAGTTTTCATCATTATTTATTTTTTTTACTAGTATTACTTCAAATATTGCCTACTTAAATGCAGATATAAAAAATCCATCAAAAAATATCCCAAAAACTAACATTTTCGCTATTTTAATAACTCTACTCATTTATTTAGCCATAACAGTAGTAGTACTAATTAATATTGGGTCAAATACAGAGGGATTGGAAGATTCTCCTCTTTTATTGGCAAAAGTAATGAATAATGTATTAGGTCTTCCTGGATATATATTAATGGGAATTGCGGCAGCTATTTCAACTTTTATTGCAATGAATGCAGCATTGGGATCTGCAACCGCAGTGATGTTTGCCCTAGCAAGAGATCATTATTTATCAAAAAAATTTTTAAAAGTAAGTAAAAAAACACAAGTTCCTACATTAGTAATTATAATTACGACAGCAATAACTATTCTTTTTACCATTTTAGGCATTACTTTTGCAGATATTGGATTTACTGCTAATATCACAACATTTATTTATTTTTTTGCATTAGCATTAGTTAATTTTGCTGCAGTAAATCTAAGATATAAAAGGAAAGAATTAGATCGTCCTTTTAAAGCCCCATTCTTTCCTTACTTACCAGTTATCATTGGATCTACCTGTTTAATTTTAGCTTTTGTATTAAGTGCAACAAATATCAATGCTGTATTTCTTGGCTTAATTTTTCTATTAATTGGAGTAACTTATTACTTATTAACAATAGCCGATCGTAATTCTATCACTTTAACCTTAGCGGGTTTAAAATTTTTTGCAATAATTCTAATTGGTATTTTTATTTGGGTAATAAATAATCTAAGTATTATAAGTTCCACAATAGATGGATTTACTTCTATCTTTTCTTTTGTCTTATTACGCATATTAATATTTTTTTGTATTTTTATCCTTGGGACTATTTTTTTTGATGTTGTTCCACTCAAAGAAGTAATATATTTTTTTATAAAAAGAGTCAATAAAGCCGAAGTTGCAATTAATATTGGAATTGGTCAAATAATTGAGTTGAAAAAAAGTAAAGTTAGAATGATTTACTACATAAATAATATTATAGATATTATTCAAATTTTTGGTTCAATTTTTATTTTTTCAATAATATCATTAATGCCATTGGATATCATATCTATAGAAAATATTACTTTTGGAAATACGATAGTACCTCAAAAGACTTGTGAATTTCTGTTTTTAGCGATTTTGGTTTTTCTCGCTACAATTCTTTTATTTAGTGGTTCTTTTAGTTTATATTTAAATAGGGAAACTAAAACCCTTGGTATTTAAAGAATTTAAATTTAAAATGTCTCTTTATACAAAAATAAATCTCCATATTCATTCGAATTATTCTGATGGAAAACAAACAATCAATCAAATTGTAAAAAGAGCATTGAAACTAGATTTAGATTATATTGCAGTAACAGACCATTTTACCAACTCATGGAAATCTTGGGTTTCTACTCTAAGCAATCATGAAACAATTACGAAATATTTAGTCGAACTATCACAAGCTCAAAAATATTTAATAAAAAGTGTTAAACAATTGACACTTCTAAAAGGAATTGAAATAGATTTAGGAAGTTCTGAACAATTCATTAAAAAATTTATTCAAATTGATAAGTATGATTTAGTATTATTTGAATATCTTCAAAGTTACGAAGCAATTGCTTTTTTGAAAAATATTATTAATTTTTGG
This sequence comes from Candidatus Odinarchaeota archaeon, assembly GCA_048885285.1. GTDB lineage: Archaea > Asgardarchaeota > Lokiarchaeia > Sigyniarchaeales > SOKP01 > Loki-b32. The sequence goes on along the minus strand of JBHLQA010000100.1, from coordinate 5,363 downwards.
AAAAAATCAATAGAGAATTTAAATGATTTTCCAATTTTGGGACTCGCCCATTTTGATCCGTCTTTTTTTATTTCGGGAAATCTTGATACTTTAATGAATTTTCTTAAAGATTATAATATTTATTTTGAATTCAATTCTAGTTATCCTTCATTTTATTCTCCTAGATATATTTTTTTTTTTGAAAAACTTAAAGAATATAATATCCCAGTTGGAATTGGATGTGATTCTCATCATCTTTCCAATTTAAATGATTTTGAAGAACCGTTTGAAATGATAATTCATTATAATCTTGAGAACAATCTTGATGTTTTAATAAAAACTCTAAAGTCTAAAAAATTTGTTTGAATTAAAAAAAATTCTCATTAATCATAATTATTTTTATAGCTATAATTAAGGAAAAGTTTGAAAGCCTTTTCAAAAGCAATATCAATAATTATCTCACTTTTATCTTTAGGTTGTTTTAACATAGTTTTCAGCATTTTATTTCCAATACAAAACATCTCTTTAATAGCATTTAATCTTTTTCCAATAGATAATTCTCTAATGTATGCTACATTTTTATTATTTCTGATTTGCCACTCTCTTATAGCATTCCAAGTTATAGCTTTTGTAATAGAATTTGAAAGTCTTATATTTTGACTTAAAAATCTCGAGATTTCATTGATAATTTTGGTTTCCTCTATTGTAGGGTTTACTTTTTCATATCCTTCTTCAGTGTCCTTTAAAGCTTCTAAATTAAAATTTATATTATGAGATAACATAGTCCTCAACCTCTGCTATGTAAATTGAGATATCAAAAAATTCTTATATAACCTAATTATGGATCAAGAATATATAAGTTTTAATATTGCTTGATATCTTTATTGATACCTAATATTTCTTGATTGAGTATCTAAAAATAATTTTATAAAATACATTTTTTTCCGAGTTTAAAAATAAAACGAACTCAAAATCTAGAGAATTGAAAAGAAATTGATATTTGATAGTTGTAGTTACAGATTTATTTTTGCAATTTCACTTTTATATATTTCCTACTCAATAGTAATAAAGAATATGTTATTTATATTCAGAATTTAGTCTGTATTATAAAAATCTTTTTAAATTGTTTTTTTTTACTGTTTTTTATGGATTTGGAAGAAAAAATTAATTTAGCAGCTCAATGGATAGCTGAATCAGAAAGGTTAGTAGTTTTTACAGGTGCAGGATGTTCAACAGCTAGTGGATTACCTGATTATAGGGGTCCAGATGGCGTTTGGACTAGACGAGATAAGGGACTTCCTCCTCCAAAAAGCCCTCCATGGGATCAAGTCAAGCCTAATCCTAACCATTATCTAATTGTGGAGTTATTGAAAATGGAAAAGTTAAATTATCTAATATCGCAAAATGTAGATGGTCTACATGCTAAATCTGGAGTCCCTTTTGATATGCTCAGTGAACTCCACGGCAATTTATACTTCATGAAGTGTTTGTCATGTAATAAAAAGATATTATTCGAAGAAGCAGGTTGGGATAAAGACAAATGGGGTAAAGGATATAGAACACAACCAGTTCAAGAGGGACAACCTTCATGTCCTCATTGTGGGGGGAGATTAATATCAAGTATAGTAAATTTCGGAGATCCCTTACCTTATGATGAACTTGAAGAATCTATAAAACGATCTCAAAAAGCTGATACTTTTTTTGTAATAGGGTCATCTTTAGTAGTTACTCCTGCTGCAAATATGCCAGGAATTGCAAAACAAAATGGTGCAAAATTAATCATTTTGAATAAAGGGGACACACCTTATGATCATGTAGCGGATATAAAATTTGATAATTTAATTGAAGACGTTTTACCTCCAATTATGGAAAAAGTTAAGAAACTAATAAATAGTTAGTAAAATCTTTAGTTATAGTTATTTAAGTTCAGCATAAATTTCTCTATTATCATTTAATTTCATTAATAACTTTTTTGCTTCTTTATTTGATAATGAAAGAGAAATATCACTATTACGGCTTAAAGATCCTGTAAAAATTAGATAATTATCTGCAAAAATTTCAATATTTTGACTTGCATATTTAGGATTGGCTTTAATTATGATTTTTTGTTTTTTTACCTCAATATCCAAATGAATTTTTTTTTCCTTTTTCATTCCACTAGATGGCATTCTTTTTCCCCTTGAAGGGTATTTAGAACTGATAGGATTCACCACAACATCATTTCCAAAGTTATAAATTTCGAATTCTAAACGATCACTTTCAAAATCTCTAACTTCTACAACAGGTCTAGCTAAATCTTTATCTCTAAAACCATGAGGTACCTTAACAGTCATTCTTAATATTAAAACACTCGAAATATCTCCACCTTGAATAAAAATTATTGTATCAATAATTGATGGGAGCATTCCAAGCTCGATTCTACCAATAAATCTTTGAATGGCATCAATAGCAGATGACGAATGCACCACACCAACCATTCCTACACCTGATAATCGAAAATCAGCATAAACTTCAAAATCTCTTGTTGTTCTTACTTCATCAAAAATGGTAAAATCTGGTCTTACAAGTAAAAGAATATCCGCTGAATTTTCGATATTGCCCTCAAGTTTCGTATATTGAGTGATTTCAGGTCTAACTTGTAAGTCTCTCACACTTTCAAGTGTTTTAACAACTTTATCATGTTCTAAGTAGAAATTAGCTAATGCGGCAGAAAATGTTGATTTACCTGCACCTGGAGAACCAGATACCAATATTCCTTCGGCTTTTTCAAGTCTTTTTCTTAGCTGACTGTCAATAGAATAATCATCTAAGATTAAACTGACTAAAGGTCTAACAGCAGTAATTTCAACATCACTTGAGAAGGGAGGACGTGTTATAACAATTCGAAATTCCCTCATTTGAGCAACAACAGCTCCTTCTTTTTCAATTTCAATAAAAGAATGTTTATCCTCTCTTGTAACTTCTACTATCTCCATTGCTATATTTTCAATCAATTCATTTGAGATTAATTCTTCTGTAATTTTGTGTAATCTCCAATTTCCTGGAGAACCTTTTTTAGCATAAGGAGGGTTATTTCGCTTAAGATGAACACTCATAGTTTCATCATCAAAATATTCAAATAATTTAAGAGAAAGCATTTCTTCTTCTTTTACCGTTCTTTTTTCCCAGGCAAATAATACTTCTAAACCCTCAAATACACCCACATCTCCTTGTATTTTATCTGCTGTTATTAAAATTGCATTATTCTTACGAGCTTCCTCTCTAATCAATGCATCAAGCTCACCACCTTGAGCAAGTTTTATTTCTTCTCTCGTGGGGCGTCTTCCTACAATATACAATACTATTTTTTTATCATTATGAAGTTTACGCAATTCTTTTAATACGTTTAAACCAAAAAATCCAATTTCTTTTTGAACATTGGTCCGATATTCAACTTCAGCAATAACGATATTGCATATAATAATTTCTGGTTTTTCTCCTAGCTCTCCATCTTCGATTAAATTAAGGATTTGACCATTAAAAATTATCGAAGTATCACATAAAAACTTATCTTGCATGATGTCGGTTATTACTTTTTTATAAATATAATATTTCTCTCTATAAAACTTCTATTTGTTAAATATATATGTAATAATGAAGCATTGTATTTATTATTGGAGTGTATCCAGATGTCGTTTCTTTTCTAAATGAAATTTATAAGAAAAATTATCTAAATTAAATGATAACCAGTTATATTTATCTCTTTATTAGATTACAAAAAGTAAGAGATTTAAATGTTTAAAAATTGAAGATTACAATAATACTTTCGTGATTTTAAATATGAGTTAAGAAATGCTATTTGAAAATCTCACAAGGGATAAGAAGAAAAAGAAAGAGAAAAAAAAGAAAAAACAATTCGATAATGAAAAATGCCGAGTTTGCCAAATAGGGGCTTCAAAGTAATGCTTCCATTGAACTTTATCTAAGTTATATTGAACTGATAGAAAATCCAAAATTTGCAAAATTAATAACTCAAAAAAAGAATTCCTGCTTTTTTTTATCAACATATTTGTCTAATAAAAGAAAATTAAACTTATGTATAAATAAATAAAAAAAAAGTTATGATTAGTAGAGAAGGGGAAAGTTATAAAACGTAAGATATTGCATTCTTTAATGCTTTTCCGGCGTCTTTAATAACTGTTTCAATAATATCGGAAACACTCTCGATCTGGTTTACAATACCTATGCTCTGCCCTAATAACACAGAACCTTTCTGCATATCACCCTCATAAGCTGCAAAAGCTGCAATTGAATCTTGTCTTAATTCTTCAGCAAGTTCATCTTTTGAAATTACAGCTCTGTGTTCATCCTTTGCTTTTTCTTCAGCGATTTTTTCTTCTTTAGTCTTTACTAGTCCTTTCTTCATTGCATATTCGTTTTTCCAGAGTCTGATGGTTCCTAAAGCACCCGTCCTCACAATTGTATCTTGAGCTTTTGCGGGGGGAACTACGTTCTTATAATTTTCATGGAATTCGCTTTCTTTAGATGCGATAAATCTCGATCCCATAGCGATTCCTCCTGCACCAATAGATAAGGCGGCAGCAAGACCATAACCAGTGGCAAATCCACCACACGCAATTTTTGGGATATCTGGATGTTTTTGTTGGACTTGTTGTAGCAATACCAAACCTCCAACTTTTTCATATGATTGATGTCCCCCTCCTTCAAATCCAGTTACAACAAGCCCGTCACATCCCGCGGCAACACATTTATCTGCCAACCAGAGTGCCGGGGCAACATGGAAGTGTTTCACCTGCGAATTTTCCCTTAATTTCTTGAAATCTTTATTTTGGGGCATTCTTGATGCTGAACCTGCACTAGTAAGTACATAAAGACATTGCTCTCTCAATTTGGGATTTGCCATTATATGCTTTGCAGCTCCGGAAATCATCTCTTCACAATCAGGAGTGAGTCTTGAAGTCCTTATATTGAATCCAAAAATCCCCTCTGTATGTTCTACAACATAATCAAGATTTTTTTTTAATGCTATTAGAGCACTGTCTTCCCTACCATCCATAGATTGGTTTGCATGAGAAATCATCCCTAGACCGCCAGCCTCCGCGACCGCTACAGCCAATTCGGTTGTTCTAAAAGGGCCCATGGCAGCATTTGCGATCGGGTGCTTAATTCCAAACATTTCGGTAATATTAGTTTTAAACGTCAAAAAAGTTCACCTTTTATGATAATTGAATTAGAAACTAAATAAATCTTTCATCATATGATGAAAATCTATAGTCTATTATTCAAACCTCTTTAAATTCTTTTTCTATTTAGAATGAAATTAATATAGATGGGTAGAATAAAGATCTAATTTTCTTGATAAATCTATAAAACAACTTTTCTAT